>JAIRZS010000251.1 GCA_031267115.1 Treponema sp. | reverse complement strand
ATCGCCATGTTCGGCGTCCCTCAATCGGTGTATGTTACCAGGGGCCCCAATACATGGCAGGATGATGTGGTTTTTGCCTATGGAGACTGGGAATTCTACATATATAAGGATCGGGTTTGGCAGATCAGCCTCAAAGCCGCTTACGGAATCAAAATCGGGGAACGCCGGGAAGTGATCCCCCTGGTTTTGGGAAACGGGGTACAAACCTACAATGGTTTTTCCCTGTATACGTATTCCAACCGGTCCTGGCCCATTACCCTCAGATTCAATATAGACCAATATGGCCTCGTAACAGCTATTTTTATTTACCGCGCCGATATGTAGGAGTAAAAATGTCCAGGATTTGTCTCTGTTTGACCGGAAAAACCCTTGCCCAGGATTTTGAGGCCCTGGAATTCTTCCGCAAGTATATAGATGTGGCGGAACTCCGGGTTGACTGTCTTGATCCTGATGAACGGTTTTTGATCCGTCATTTTCCTGAAAAAGCCGGCCTCCCGGTGATCCTTACCATTAGACGGACCTCGGATGGCGGATATTTTAAGGGCGGCGAAGGCTCCCGAATTGCCTTGTTTTCCAGGGGCCTGGCCTTTGCCGACGCGGATAGGCGGCGCAATTTTGCCTACGTTGATCTGGAAGAGGATTTGAATGTCCCGAGTTTGGAAGAAGCGGCCCGGACTTTTGGAACACGGATTATCAGGTCTTACCACAACATAAACGGAGGGGTGGACAAACACCTTGCCGCAAAACTCCGGGGTCTACGCCGTCTGAAGGACGAGATAGCCAAAATAGCGGTAAAGCCGAACAGTCTGGAAGATACGCTGCAATTATACAGGACGGCGGCGGAGACGGCAGACATCGAAAAGATCATTGTAGGAATGGGCCATTATGGGGTCAACACCCGAATCCTGGCGGAAAAGATGGGAACCTATTTGAGTTATACCTCCGCGGTCGCCGGTTTAACCGACAGTTTTCGGGAATTCTCCGATGAGCGTGATCGGGATGAATTGACCCTTCCCTCCGGGGCGCCGGGGCAGCTCAATCCCCGGGACCTGGCGGAAGTGTTCCGGTTCAGGGAAATTACCCCAAGGACCAAAATTTTCGGAGTGGTAGGTTACCCTCTGAATGCCACTTCAAGCCCTCCCTTTTTCAACCGTGTTTTTAGCGAAGAAAACCTGGACGCCGTTTATGTCCCCTTTCCCGCGGACTCCCTCAAAACCTTTATGGAACTGGCGGAATTACTCGATATTCAGGGAGTTTCGGTTACCGTACCGTACAAAGAAGAAATCATCCTCTTTCTGGTAAACTGCGGCGACGAGGTTAAATCCGTAGGCGCCTGTAATACCGTCATTAAAACACCTTCAGGATGGATGGGGTACAATACGGATATCCGGGGGTTTTCCGATTCGTTACTCAATTTTCTGGGCAAGACGAATTTCCGGGGGGACAGGATTACCGTCATCGGCGCCGGCGGAGCGGCCAGAGCGGTTGCGGCGGAAATATTCCGGCTTAAAGGCAAAGCCCTCATCCTGAACCGGACGCCGGGCAGGGCCAGGCGGCTGGCCCTGCCCTATCGCTTTAAGTGGGCGGCAATAGACAGCAACGGAATTGAACTGATAGAAAAATATTCGGACATCATTATTCAGACAACTTCAGCCGGAATGGAACCGGATATTGAGATCGATCCTCTGGAAGACTACAAATTTACCGGCCGGGAGAAGGTGATGGATGTTATTTATAAACCGGAACGGACCCGTTTCCTGACACGGGCGCTGAAAGCAGGCTGTCCGATTCTGAACGGTTACGACATGCTGCTCAGGCAGGCCATGTACCAGTACCGGTTTTTCATGGGAAAAGAATTTCCCGCCCATCTTAGAAACCGTATTCATTTATGAGGTAGTATTAATATTATGGAATTTGATCAAAAAGAGATGAAAGCCCTGGCTGGCCGGAGCGCGGTGGAAGCGCTGGTAAAAAGCGGGATGAAACTGGGCCTGGGTACCGGATCCACCGCGATTCCCGCGGTAAAGCATATAGGCGCTCTGTTGGCCGAAGGAACGTTGAAAAATATCAAGGCGGTGCCTACGAGTTTTCAAACCACCCTGGAGTGTGAGGCTCTGGGAATACCCCTTTATAGCCTGAATTCCCGGGAAATTGACGGGAACCTGGACCTTACCATTGACGGCGCGGATGAAGTAGATTCCCGTAATTTTTGTACCAAAGGCGGCGGCGGCGCCCTCCTCCTGGAAAAGATCATTGCCTACGCTTCCGCCTCCTATGCTCTTGTGGTAGACGAGTCCAAAACCGTGGACAACCTGGGGCTTACGTTTGCCATTCCCGTCGAGGTAATACCCGAAGCGCGGGTTCCGGTTATCCGCGCCCTGGAAGCCCTGGGCGCGGAAGCGGTCCTGAGGGAAGCGGTAAGAAAAGCCGGTCCGGTGATCACCGAACACGGTAACTTCATCGTTGACGCGCGGTTAAAACAGGCGTCTGATTCCGCCGCGCTGGAGGCGGAATTTAACCGTATCCCCGGAGTGGTGGAAAACGGCTTCTTTACCCGGATACGCCCCACGGTATTCATAGCCCGCCGGAACGGTACGGTAGAACGGCGGGATTAGGAGATGGCGGTAGACCGGCATATCAACTTTTTTGAACTCCAAAAAGCCTGCGCAAAGCCGGGATGCCCCCTCTGCCGCATCATCGCCGACCGGGCCGAACGGTACATTGACAATATGCTCTTTGAGCATGTTTCGGACAGGGGATTCCGGGCCGCGTTCCGGGCTGCCGGAGGGTTCTGCAACTTTCACGCCCGGAACCTGGAATCCTTTAGAGACGGCCTTGCGGTGGCCATCCTGGGCCGGGACATTATGGAAGATGAACTCGCCGCGTTTAAGACGCAAAAAAAGCGGAAGCCCAAAGGTTTATGTCCGGTCTGCGAAGAAAGAAAACGCATAGAAAACGAGTACCTCACCTTCCTTCTGGGCGCGGCCGGAGACGCTCCCGAAGACCGGGAACTCCGGGAGGCCTTTACCGCTTCCGGGGGGCTTTGCGTCCCCCATTACGGGCAGCTGCTCCACGCGGGCGGCCGTGTTCCCCTCTGGCTGAGGGAATTCCACGAGGACCGCTTTGAAGCCCTCCTCCGCCGGGCCGGCCGCTTCATAGAGTTATCCGCCTATGGCAGACAGGACGAATTTGCCGGGCTTTCCCCCGAAGACAAGGTGGTCTGGAAGGAACTGGCGGTAACCCTGCGCGGCGGGGAGCGGTAAAACAAAAAGCCGCCCGGTTTATCCCCCCCGGACGGCTCTTTCTTCCTTTGCTCTTTATTATTTGCTTAAGGTACAATGGCCGACGCGACGGGGCCGAAGTCGCCCTTCTGTCCTTCCCGGTTTATCTCCCAGCGGCCCGCGAAGTAGACCGTCTTGCCCCGGTCTTTCTCCTTAAAGGTTTTTTTGAAAGGGTGGCTGGTATCAACGTCGGAGTTGGTAGGCTCCGCCTCGATGTCCGTCGGGGGATGGTCTGGGACCTTGTCCCCGAAAAGCCCAGCGGATCTCGATGCAGTGGACCTTGGCGGGCTTGCCCCAATGTTTGGACCCCAATTCCCGGTAGTCCACAATTACCTGGCCGACATGCCCCGGCCGGGGACTCAGCTCCGGCACGGTGCCAAGCACTTTGATGGGGTGGCCGGGATGCCAGGTGCGGACGCCGAGGAGCTCATGTTTCTGGGTCTCGGTCATCGTTTCGTTGTACCGGACCTGGTGGGCGGCAAAATGCTCTATGGCATCCTCCGCCGCCTTCCGTGTATCGTCCCGCAGGGCCTTGTTCAGGGAGGAATCCACCGCCTCCCAGGTGTCCAGGGCGGTGAGGAACCCAACTATTAGTCATAAAATACCTCCGTTGTCTTTATCTTATCGGGGGGCCCCGGAGGGCCTTTCCCGCGACCTCGCTCTGTTTCTCAGCGTGCTCGCTGGATTGCTCAGCGACCTCGCTGGGTTTCCCAGCGACCTCGCTGGATTGCTCAGCGTGCTCGCCGGGTTTCTCAGCGTGCTCGCTGAATTTCTCAGCGTGCTCGCTAGGTTTCTCAGCGTGCTCGCCGGGTTTCTCAGCGTGCTCGCTGGATTTCTCAGCGTGCTCGCCGGGTTTCTCAGCGACCTCGCTGGATTTCTCAGCGAGCATGCGCTGTTTCTCCGAGAGCTTCCGCTTTTAACAGAGCGCCGGCAGCAATTAACAACTGCTGCTCTCTGAATTGAATGGTACCAGGCGCCTTTGCCGGTGTCTGACACCTTTGCCCGGCACGCCGTCTCCGTCATACCGGGCGCTTATTCCTCCTATGGTTGCTTTTTCGTCCAGTTATTCCCCGTACCGGAAGCGGGAAGCGCGACGGTACTGATGTCGTCCCCGGCGTTTAGGGTGGTGTCGTGATAGTATTTTCCTTCATTGCCCTCATAATATACCGCGTGGCCGTTGGTATCGTCGCTCCCGGCGGTGTTTTTGAGGGAAGTGTCCGCATTGGAGCCGTAGACGACGCCACCGGTTTTACTGAAGCTGCCGTAGAAGCAATACACACCGCCGCCGGAGTCGGAGGCGGTATTGCCGCGTATCTCCCCTCCGCTCATCTCAAAGCTGCCGCCCCCCAAGACGGTCACGCCGCCGCCGTTGCCGATGTACATGCCGGAGATTTTCCCGCCGTAATTGCCGGAGATTTCCCCGCCGCTCATGGTAAAGCCGCTACCGGCATATACGCCGCTTTCGTTGTTGGCGGAAATTTTCCCGCCGCTCATGGTAAAGCTTCCGCCACCGGCATACACGCCGCTGCCGTCGTTGCCGGAGATTTCCCCGGCTTTCATGGTAAAGCTGCCTCTATAGACATACACGCCGTGGTCGTCGTTGCCGGAGATTTCCCCGCCGCTCATGGTAAAGCTGCCCCCCCGGACAAACACGCCGCCGCTGAAATGGGAGGAGCTATTGCCGGTGATTTTCGCCCCGGTCTTCATGAGGAGGGAGGCGGAAGAACCGTCTACGGATACCAGGGCCATGCCACCATAGCCGCCTTTAAGGGTGATGTTTTTGTCCAGAATCAGCTCCCCGGCGGCGATGTAGAATAGGGCCCCGCTTGTGGAGGGGCTTATTTCCACGGGGCCTTTGCCCGCCAGGGTAATGACGGCGTTTGGATTCTTGACGTTGGCCACTGCGCTTGGCTCATCAACAGTGGTGCGAATTATACCGGGCATGGGGTAGTTACCGTCCAGCACAATGGTGTAGGACGCGGCTGCGGACAGGCTTTGCTCCGCGATGTAGCCCAGGGCTTTGGCAAGGGTGTGCGCGCCGCTTTGGTTGTCAAGATTAACGGGAGATACCGTCCCATTGCCGTAGAGATCGAGGTTTTGGGTAACCGGGGCGGTAAAGTCCCAGACGGCGGTACACGCCGCGTCGGTGTACCAGCTTATGACGTGCCGGTAGAGGCCCTCGGCCGCCAACTCCGGTTCGGCCGTCAACCCTGGTTCAACCGCCGTTTCGCCCGCCGCCAGAGTCTGCGGCTCCGGCGCGGAACCGCCGCCGGCCGTGTGGAAGGTTACGGTATATTGGCCGGACGTTGGCAGGTTACCCTCCTTCCCTGGGCGTGCATGGTTACGTTTGCCGTCAGGGTGTGGGGCCATGCGTATAACGTGCCGCCGGTTTCCGCGCTGAACCAGCCGGTAAAGGTGAAGCCTGACCGGGTGGGGTCCGTGGGTTTGGCGATCTGCGTCCCCCCGGCGGCGCTTATGGCCGCCACCGCCGAACCGCCGTGGGTGTTAAAGGTGAGGGTGTATTGAGCGGCAGGCGGCGTTTGGGGGCCGTCTACAGGGTTTTCGCAGGCGGCGGCAAAGAAGCCGGTGAGTACAATTACTGTTAGTAAAAGAAAATTACCTAACCTGCATGGGGGG
>JAIRZS010000198.1 GCA_031267115.1 Treponema sp. | reverse complement strand
TCCAGGGCCGCGGCGCTTTCCTCCCAGTGGTCGAAACTTTCGTACATGGGAAGATCGTCCTTTTTCGCGTAATAGGCCCCGGTCTGGAGTTTCGCCGCGCCGATCTCAAAGTTGGCGATATTCCGCCGGGAATCGATATTCATCCCCGTAAGCCAGCCGTCCATACAAATGTAGAGGCCAACGCTGACGCTTACCGCGACCATAGTGAGGACGGTCTTTGTCTTGTGCCGGGCCAGATTCCGCAGGGCCATGCGGGCCAATTCAATCACGCTTGCTGCCGTCATGGAGGGCCTCCTTTATTCGCTTTCGTCCGATTCGATCTGCCCGTCCCGAAGGTGAACGATCCGGCGGGCATAGTCCATGACCATCGCGTCATGGGTAGAGAAAATGAAGGTGGTACCCTCGCGTTGATTAAGATCCAACATCAGTTCCAGGATTTCCCGGCCAATCGTAGAATCCAGATTCGCCGTGGGTTCATCCGCCAGTATCAGCGCCGGTTTTTTTACCAGCGCCCGGGCAATGGCCACCCGCTGCTGCTGCCCGCCGCTCATCTCCCCGGGCCGCCGCTTTTCCATCCCTTCAAGCCCCACCTCGCGGAGGGCCTTCCCGACCCGATTCCGTATCTCCTTCCTGTTCTCTCCCAGCAGGGTCAGGGGAAAGCCGATGTTTTCCTCCGCCGAAAGGACGGGGATAAGGTTATAGGCCTGGAAGATAAAACCAATCTTGAGCCGCCTGAGCAGGGCGAGTTCTTTCTTCGACATGCCCGCGACATCCTGGCCGCCGACGCTCATGGTTCCCGCCGTAAGGGTATCCAGGCACCCCGCCAGGTGCAGGAAGGTGGATTTCCCGCTCCCCGAAGGCCCCGCGATGGCGGCGAAATCCCCGCCCCGAAATTCCAGATTCACCCCCCGCAGGGCATGTACCGCCTGTCCGTCGGGGCCGTAATCCTTTACCACGTTTTCCGCTTTTACCACCGTCATGTTTGCCTCCATGGTGTTATTATAAACTAACTCTGTTAGCGACAGCTATCCCTTCTGCGTTCTTTGCGTCAAGCATTGTACTATTTATCTAGTACAAAGATAAATGAACTAGTACAATGTGTCAAGAGGGTTTTGAAAAAAAACGGCTTGTTTTGGGACGATCGACCTAAAGGGTTTAATACCGGGGCCTTCAGGCATGAAGGGCCGGGAGAGTTATTCTTCTTTCTTCCCGCCCTTCTCTTTTTTCCGCCTCAGTTCCGCAAGGGCTTCCAGGCCGAAGATGTCTTTTGCCTTGAGTTCTTCGGTGATGGAACTGGGGATCAGCATCATGGAGTTTCCCGCCTTAAGGCCTTCGTTCAGAATTGAGAGTATCTTGAGCTTCAGCGCCGGTTCATTTTTAGCATAGACGCTCACCGCCGTTTCCAGTTTTTTGGCGATTTCAATTTCCGCTTCGGCCAGGAGTATGCGGCCCTTCTTTTCACGTTCCGCGACCGCGAGCCGGGAAAGCGAATCCTGGAGCGGGGCCGGAATCTGTATGTCGGTAATTTCGATGTACTGAACGGTGATTCCCCACTCGGTGGTCTGCCGTTCAACTTCTTCCCGAATCTGTTTTTCAATCAAATCTCCACGGGCAAGAAACGTGGTAAGATCATTTTTCGAAACGGCGTTTCTGAGGGCGGCTTTCGACGCCAGTACAACCGCTTCTTCGTAGTTTTCAACTTCCAGGGCCGCCTTTTGCGGATCCCAGACCAGCCAGAACGCAAAGGCGTCGGCGTTTACCGGCACCGAATCGCCGGTAAGGGTTTCCTGGGCGGAAAAATCCGTTACCCGGATTCTGATGTCAATGTACTGGGAAACCCGGTCAATGACGGGCAGCAGAAAGAAAAGGCCGGGACCCGCCGCCCGCTGAAAACGTCCCAGCCTCAGTACGATCGCCCGCTGCCATTCTTCGGCTTTTTTAACCGAGGGGATGACAAGAACCGCGAGGATAATGACGATCCCGGCGGCAGAAAGGAACGCTTCGGCTGCGTCCGGGAAGATTCCGGTGTTTCCGGCGACAAGCAGCGTAATCCCGTAGACCAGCGCCAGCAATTTGGCGGCGGTAAAATTGCGTTCAAGTTTCGGTCCGGTTTTGGCAGCGGCTGTCTTTTCGTTATCGTGTATGAGCTTCATCAAAGCCTCCTTTTACAAGATCCATAAGTTCTTTTTTGCATACCCCCAGGGCTTTCATTTGGACAATAAAACGCTCAACGATTTCGTTGATTTTTTGTTTCCGGCCGCTGCCGGTTTCGGGCTTTTTATCGGAAATAAACGTACCGCTTCCTACCTGGGTAACGAGGATTCCCCGTATTTCAAGTTCCCCGTAGGCCTTTGCGATGGTGTTGGGATTGGTCTTCAGCTCCACCGCCAAAGACCGGATGGTCGGAAGCCTGTCTCCCGGCGCCATCCGCTTTGAAAGAATCGCGTATTCTATCTGATTGATAATCTGACGATAGATGGGTATCCCATTGTCATTTTCCAGGGAAAAGCTAACCGCCGGCTGCCTGCCTTGTCCGTTCCGGGACTCCGGCTTTGTACTATTCATCTAGTACAATAGTACGTGAAGCGCCGCAGGATGTCCAGTGTTTTTTAAAGGCTTTGCCTGAAATTTTCCAGCACCTCGTCCGGGGCGGGACCCGCGTCTATGTCAACAAGAAGGCCCTGTTCCAGTAACTATTCATTTACCGGCGTTAAGTCTGGATGATTTCCTGCGGCTTATCCCTTTCCAGGGAAGGATTACCGCGAGGGATATGGCCGCGGAAAAGCCCGCCTCTATGGTTCCGTTAAGGGACGCAAGGCCGAGGACCACCTGCCAGCTTACGAGGTTGGGAAGGAACAGGGCAAAGGAACTGAGCACCAGGATCGTGTTGACCAGGGAACCGGCGACTGCCGCGGCGGC
>JAIRZS010000197.1 GCA_031267115.1 Treponema sp. | reverse complement strand
GCATATTCAGATAGGGTAAGATCACGCGGATTTTTAACCTCCAGGGGCCTCCGGGCCTCCTTTTTTTATGCCCAAAAAATTTGCACCCCGCACACCTGTGCGAATTGACAAAAAAAATTTTGTGCCGTATGTTCCAATTAACATTCCGGCTATCCAAAGGATCAGGCAAAGCCGCAGGCCGGATACAACTCAAATATCCTGTAACCCGAAGGGCAAGGCGAAGCCAATAACAGGAAAAGGAAAAAATTATGGCATTTAATGAGGAAACCGTAAAAGGCATCTTGGCAAATAAAGAAACCTCCGACGAGGACAAGATGAAATCTCTCCTGGGCGAGCATGAAGCCGACAAAAACGGCCTCACGGATAAAAACAATGAGCTTATCGGCAAAGAAAAGAAGCTGAAAGAGCAGTTGAAAGCCGCAGAGGACAAGGCGGCAACAGCGGCGACAAAAGCGGCTTCCTTGGAGGAGGAATTGAAAAAGAACTCCCCGGAGGAGAACCGTAAAATGTACGAAGCCCGGCTTGCCGAACTGGACTTAAAGCACAAGGCCGAAGTGGAAGAGCTTGCCAAGGACCGGGACGCTCTCAAGGAATCCCATGTTACCCGTTTGCGGAACGACGCCATCAGCGAAGCGATCAGGGACATCAAATTCGTTGACGGCCTTAAAGACGGTTTCATTGCCCGTGTCATGGCCATGCACAAATTCGAGCCGAAGGACATCGAAAACAACGGCGAATACAAATTCTTTAACAGCGGCATGAAAGACATTGGCAGTGTAATTCACGAATTCTCCCTTACCAAAGAAGGAAGGGCGTATATTCAAAACCCGGCGACCGGCGGCGGAGCTTCCGGCGGCGGCGCACCGGCGGCTCAAATACCAAGCGGCAACCCGTGGGCTAAAGATTCTTTCAATCTCACCCGCCAGGGCCAGATGGTGAAAGAAAGCCCCGAAAAAGCCGCGTTGCTTAAAGCCCAGGCCGGTATAACTTAAAACAAGCCCATAATGGGTACTGAGGAGTAATTAGTATGGAAACAAGATTAGCGGACGTGATCGTACCCGAGGTTTTTAACCAGTACGTGATACAGCGGACGGCGGAATTATCGGCGATCAGGAATTCGGGTATTGCCGCGCCGGTTCCGGGCGTCGAGGTTCCCCATGGCGGTTCTACGGTTAATATGCCGTATTGGAATGACTTAACCGGCGACGACGAAGTGCTGAGCGACAGCGTGGCGCTTACCCCGGGAAATATTGCCGCCTCGAAAGACGTAGCGGTAATTCTGGCCCGCGGACGGGCATGGGGTGTGAACGACTTGGCCGCCGCGTTCAGCGGGGCGAATCCCGATCCCATGCGGACAATCGGCGATCTGGTCGCCCAGTATTGGGCGCGGAAGGAACAGGCGGTATTGCTGGCGATTCTTAAAGGGATATTCGGCGCTGCGTCTATGTCGGATCATCTCCTGGATATTTCAGAAGAAACGGGTAATGACGCTATTATCAGCGCGGACACCATGATTGACGCGCTTTCCCTTTTGGGGGACGCGGGAAGCCAGCTAAGCGGTATTATCACCCACAGCGCCGTCATGTATGACTTGGCGAAGAAAAACATCCTCGACGCAAAAATTACCGCGCGGAACAGCCTGGACGCGCCCGAATTGAGTACCTACCTTGGCCGGCGTCTTATCTGTGATGACAGCGCCCCGGTCGATGATGGTGTATATACCACCTACCTTTTCGGGCAGAGCGCCATTGGTTATGCCGAAGGATCGCTCCCGGTGCCCACGGAAACGGATCGGAATGCCCTTGCGGGGGTCGAATTACTGGTAAACCGGCGCGAGTTTATCATGCATCCGCGCGGCGTCAAATGGTCGGCCAGCTCTATCTCCGGCGTTACGCCTAAGAACACCGAATTGGGCACGGGCGCAAACTGGGTGCGGGTATACGAAGGAAAGAACGTCCGTATCGTGGCCCTGAAGCACAAGATCGGGCCGTTTGTTGCGGATACCGGAAGCGGGGATACGGCTTAATGAATTACACGGAATTCAGGCAAATGATGGGGATAACATCCCCGGAGAAGCCTAAAAGAAGGGGGCGCAGACCGAAGGAAGAACCGGATGAGCCTTCCCGGGATGAACTTATCCAGGCGGCTCTTGAAAGAGGGCTTGAGGAAACCTATTTGGGCAGCCTTTCCGACGGCGAGATCGCAGCGCTGTTGGAGCAGCCCGAAACTGCCGGTGTAGGATTGCCGGAACAGAACGCCGGAAACGATTCTGAAAAGAAAGCCGGAAGGAAGAAGCGCGAGCCGCTCGGGGTCGGGGGCTGACCAATGGCTCTAATCGCCGAGGATGGCTCCTGTTTGCCAAACGCCAACGCCTATGTAGACATTCCCTATGTCTCCGCCTATCTCCTGGGCGAGCAGCTAAAGGCATGGGAGGCGCTAGGCGAGCCGGAGCAGGAATCGGCGATTATCGGGGCGTCGCGGGCCGTCGATGTGTTGTTCAACTGGCTGGGAACCCGGAAAACCCCGGACCAGGCTTTTTCGTGGCCCCGCGCTGGAGTAGTACTGGACGGTTTTGAAATTGAAGGCGTTCCCACGGC
>JAIRZS010000103.1 GCA_031267115.1 Treponema sp. | reverse complement strand
GGCAGCGACTAACCGCCGAGTTCCATGTAGCTTACGCGCTGGAAGAGGCCGTCGGCGTTTATTTCGAATACGACGGTCCCGTCGGGTTTGACAGACTTCTCGCAGCTTACTTCTTTGCCCCGGCAGAATTCTTCCACCGCGGCGTCTATGTCGCCGGTTTCGATTTCCCAGATATCAACGTCCCGCATCTGGGAATTGCTGCAGGTGTTGAATATTTCCCTGATCCTCTCGTAGCGTTTGACGGTATTGGCTTTACTCTGAATTGCGGCGGGGGCCGTGCTGATGGTAATGGTGTTTTTTACCAGGTCCACCCCCCTGAGCGTCCCGCTTACGCTGACTTCGTTACCCATGAGGTCTGTAAGCGTAACGGTGTTTCCGGCAACGGAAAGGCCCGCGACATGCTCGCAGAGCATTTTTCTTTCCCCGAAGGGGTCCAGTTCCCAGGCTGTGGAAAGGCACATTATTCGCCCCCTTTGGCAAGGGCCAGGGCTTTTACGATCTTCCCGGTCCCGGTTTCAAAATCCCTGACCGCGTCCTCAAGCAGAGCGGCGGCGGCGTCCTGCCCGGCGTGGCGGAGCAGATGGGCAATATAGCCTACTTCCTCGGCGTGCTGGCCGTTATGCTCCGCCATATACTCCAGAAAAGCGGTTATCTTGTCCATGTCCGGCGCTGCGCCGTGATCATGGCCGCAATGCCCGTGGTCATGATCATGCCCCTCCTGGCCGTGATCATGATGGCAATGTTCGTGGTCATGCCCGTGATCATGGGAATGTTCATGTCCGTGGGAATGGTCGTGTCCTTCGTGCAGTTCTTTCATAACGCTGCCTCCTGTAAAAAAAGCGGGCTGTCCGGGAGCCTGCTGCATTTGCGGGGGGGTAGGCCGGGACCCTGGCCCGGCCGCAGGGGGGCCGGACGGCGGCCCGGTTTAAGGCACCCGCCTCCCGGTAACAGGCCCCCCCTTTAGTATCGGATAAAATGAACTACAGTTCCAGATAGGAGTCGGCGTAGAGGCTGTGGTTCATGATGATGTCCGAGGACTTGACCGCTTCCATGAGCCGGAGATCGCAGGGGTTGACTATGGCCGAGGTGAGGCCCTGGTTGATGGCCATGGAAATCATGGTCGAATCCATGATGGGCCTGATGTGCTTGGGCATCATGTTGGAAACATTGGAAAGGCCGCCGGTGGAATTGAAGCCCATGTCGGAAAGCTGCTTGATAAAGTCCAGCACGTCTTTCTGCTTGTCCTGCATGCCTTTGATGACCAGGAACAGGGGATCGAACCAGAGGTCCTCGGCTTCCATGCCCTGGCCCATGCCCCGCTCCAGCATTTCCTGGCAGTAGGCCATGCGCTCGTCGTTGTCCGAGGGGACGCCTTCTTTGGAACAGAGGGCGATGACGATGGCCTCGTTGGCCGCGGCGAGGTCGATGTAGCCGATACGGTCGCCGGCGTCCGCGGAATTTACGATGGGCTTGCCTTTGGCGCGGTTGTATACCGAGATGCCGGCCTCGATTGCCTTTTTGTTCGCCGTGTCCAGGCAGAGCGGCACGTTGTCGAAGTTGTCCTGCAAGAGCTTGACCGCCCATTTCATCAGGTCCTCGCCGGTTTTCTCGGCGGGGCCGATGTTTACGTCGAGGTACGCCGCCCCGGCGTCGAGCTGTTCTCCGGCCCTTTTCAAAAGGGGTTCCGGGTCCTTGGTCTCCATCGCCGCCCGGATTACCGGCGATATGCAGTGAATTCGTTCACCGATTACGATAAATTTGCCTGCCATGTTTATCCTCCAGATAAATTGCGTTTCGCGGGTTATACGGAAAACGGGCATTGGCCCGCTTTTCCGGCAGCTTTCCCCGAAACCAGGCAGATTCCGGGGAAAACCTAAAAATCAGACTTTTAGTTCCTTGAGGAACTTTACCGCGCCTACGGCCTCGTTGGGGGCGACGATGATCTTCCAGCCCGGGAGGTTCTCCTCCAGCTCGCCTTTGAGGACCGCTACTTTTCCGGGAATGACCAGATTCCGGTTCTTGATCTTGCCCTCGATGTCCTTTTCCTTGATGAAGCGGGCAACGGAGCTGGCGGACAGTTTGCCGGCGGCCCAGGCGGTGAGTACGGAGTAGCCGCCCGCGTCGGAGATGAGCAGGTTTACGGGTACGCCGGAGCGTTCCAGCTCGCCCGAGACGATGAAGTAGGTAAGGGCAAAGTCTACGGTGGTGGCGCAGATGGCGTTCTCGTCGGCCCCGTTGATGGGATAGACGCCGGGTTCTACCTTCATGGGTTTCTGGGGGTCGGTGTAGATGTTCTGCCTGAGTCCGTAGAGGGGCAGGGCCTGGGAATAGCTTAAATCTTCCAGCAGGATGATGGACCCGTACTTCATGGTGAAAAGCGCGGCGAGGGCTGTCTGTAGTTCGTGGTTGCCCTTGGCAACCCTGTACAGGTTGACGATGGTGGGGTAGCCGAAGGTCCGGTCCCCGTCCTTGAGGGCGGCCCGCCGTATCTGTACTGTCCTGGAAAACACCTCTTTGGCGGAGGAAGCGCCTACATCGATAACGAGATTTTTGTTCCCCGCGGCTTCCAGCGCGGCGACTGTGTCGTGGATGCTGTCCAGGCTCGGCCCGGTAACGCCCAGGGTTACGCCGGCTTCGACGGCTATCTTGTTAAACGCCTCGTAGTTCTTCTCATTTGCCCCGTTGAGTATGGGCTTTTCGGCCTTGACAATGTCAAGGGCCGCTTTGGCGGCGTCCTCGTCATCCACTTCCAGGATAAGGGTACGCCTGGCGGCCTGGGCCTTCTTTACTGTTTCCAGAAACGCGGCCTTGTCGCCCTGGTAAAGCACATCGAAAAATTCCACGCCCATGCGTTCGCCGATACGCTCGTAGTCGATCTTCTCCAGATGGGGGAGTTTCTGGTCTATACATTCCGAACAGACGACAACGCCGTAGAGGCACTTGGATACAAAGGTCTTTTCGTGCCTGAAAAGAACTGTTTCCCCGCCAAGGCCGCGCTCGGTTACGCCGGTTCCGACCTTGAGGCTCTTCATGGGCGGCTCGGTGGCCTCGCCCAGGGTTTTAAGAGCCTCGGGGCTCATGTGGGGGCATTTTTCCAGGGCGACGGCGCCCTGGGCGACTTTCATGGCAAAGGCCATGCAGGTGGGGTTGCCGCAGTCCTTGCAGTTCGTCTTCGGGGTCAGTTTGAATATATCTAATCCTTTTAAAGCCATTTTTTCCTTCCTTCCTTAAATAATTTCCGCGATAAGTTTTGTAACGGCCTTTACCGAAGCCGGGTGGCGCAGGATCACCGCGTCGGAACCGGCTGCCAGGACGGCCGCCGCGGTGGCCACTTCCATGTCGATGCCCCGCTGCTCTACCGGGCCCCATTCGGGGAAATCTTCTTCGGATACCAGCGCTTCTTTTACCGACCATGCTTCGGGGCCGACCGGGGTCAGGATGGGGAACTGGAGGGCCGTATCGTTCTGGGCCAGGGCCGCCGCCTTGACCCGCTCCATTGTGGAGGCTACGTACTCGAAGCCGTAACCGGCAGCCGCCGAACCTACGTTCATCACCACGTTCGGGGTGGTAACGCCCGCCTGGGAGATGAGCACGTTGAGCTGCTTGGCCAGGTTGATATCAACCGCCGATTCCGCGCCGATGTTCTGCTTATACGCCAGCACCGCCGCCACCGCGATGGCCTTGTGGTTTTCTTCTTTGGCGGACAAGAGCAGCACATTCCTGCCCTCCAGCGCTTCGGCGATTTTTTCAAACAGGGTCTTGTCCTTCTCGACATTCTTGCTGCCCTGGATTACCAGGGGCAGGGTCGCGGCCTCGGCGGCTTCCCTGCACAGGGCTACGCAGTCTTCCACCGGCTTGTTGGCGCCGTTGGGGTCGGCGCTTTCAAGGGAAAGGCTGACAAAGGCGGCTCCGGATTTTTCACAGGCGCGCCTGACCTGGTCGGCGGTGGTTTCCGCCCCGGCGTAAAATTCGGCGATTCCGGGCAGATCCCTGTCGGGGCCCAGATCGGAAACCTCAATCCCCACCCTGGGGGGATTTTTGATGGGCGCGTCAAAACTGTACAGGGGAAGCACGTTCGCGCCTCCCAGGGTAATGGCGGTCTCCCCCGTTCCGATCACCACCTCTTTGATGGAGGCGCTGAACTTCTGCGGATTACTTTTAAACGGCATACAAACTCTCCTTAAAGTTTTTTCAGGGGCCTGATACCCAAAAATCCGCTCACCGGCCCGCAAGGGAGCCTCTGGGACGGTTCTTTTGCTGCGCCGGCGACGGCGGGGCAGCAGGCCCCCGGTATAATAATAAATTTCCCAATAAGAGCCTCCGGTAAAACCCGGTTGGGGTTTTCAAGAGGCCCGAATATCAGATTCTTCGGGGAAAAATCCGATACCCCGCCGGGCCATTGGCCCAATTTCTGCGGCGGGGTAGTTCATTTAACCATGTTATTTCCGCGCGGATTTTTACATCAGCGGTTCCAGGGCAAGGACCGGGTGGCCTTTTTCCGAGAGGTGGTTCATCAAGCTCTCGGCGTCCTCGGTAACCGTCTCATCGCCGATCATGGATACAAAATCGTCGATCCCGTACAGCTCATGGGCGGACTTGTTGAGTTTGGCCCCTACAAAGTCCTTAAGCGCCTTGGGCATCCACACAATACGCGCGGGGCCGCCCTCGGCAGCCATAAATTTCTTGGAAGAGATGAACTGCTTGCCGTGGCCCATAAAGCCCGGGGTCTGGACGCCGCCGCCGGTCATGGAGGCCATTTCGGAGAAAGTCATTCCCAGGGGGGTCATGCCCGAATGTTCCCGGTTGACGATTACGACGCCGTTGGAAAAAGGCTCGATGCCGCAGATGCACTCAAAACAGCCGCAGCTTGTCATGGGGTCCTGCATAATGGAATAAAGCGTCACCTGCTGCAGGGACCCGTGGGATGCCTGATTCACCGCCTCGTTCACATCTTCCCATATTCCAAGTTTGTCGTCTACTACCCGCTCCTTGGTTACGATCTTGCAGGGGCCGTTGGGGTCAAGCTCGTTGGTGGCCTTGGCGTCCAGCCAGGAAACAGCCCCGCAGAGGCCGAGCCGTTCCGGGGTGACTACGCAGACATGGGAAGGCGAAAAGGACTGGCAGAGTATGCAGTTGTAGAATACCTCGACGCTTTCGTCCGTAAGGGTCTGGAGCCGGGCGTCCCGTTTTTCATAGGCTGCCAGGGCCTGAACCTTGAGTTCTTTGAGTTTTTCCGGATCGGTGATTATTTTAACCTGGCATTTGTCGATAACCTTTTCGTACTCGCTCTTCATCTTGGCGTAAAGGACTTCGCCGAAGTGTTTTGCCCGGAAACCCGCGGCAAAAGCGCTCCTGCTTACCCGTACCCGGATAAGGTCCCTCTGGCCGGTGTGCATCACCCCTTCCATAAAGTTGACGAAGTGGTGGATCCTCCTCTCGAATACAGGCTCGAAATCGCTCTGCATATTTTTGCCGCCGACTTCCACGATCATCGCCATGGGGAAACGGTTCCCCGCCTCGACGGTGTCGATGTCCGGGCCGATAAGCTCGATCCGGTGGTCCTCGATTTCGGAAAGGTCAAGGGTACGCACCCACTCGAAACAGTCCATCTTGGTGGCGTCTATATCGACCTGGGTATCGGGCCTGCGCACAATTTCCCCCTCGAAAGCCGAAGAGAAGGCCACGGGAATGTCGATCTTTGTTACCTTGATCTTGATGTCCCTTGCCTCCAGGGAAGTTTCGATAAAATCCTTGGTATCGGTCTGGATTATGAGGCTTTTGGGGACGGCCCACATATCCTTTGTATCGTTGGTGATGACCGGGAAGCCCATGGCAATGGCGCCGCCGCCGCAGCCGACTACAATGTCCGCTACCGGCGCGAACGCGTTTACAAAGGCCCGGATACGGTGGAAGGTGTAGTGGTCAAAAGCCTCGCGGTCCCCGGGCTGGACATTCCCGAAGATCATGGCCGCGCGGTTCACCACGGAGATGATATGGGCCACCGACCAGATGTCCGGCCCTACAGGCACCACGCGCACGGAAAAGTTCATATTGACATTCATCCGTTTCGCCTGATCGATGATTCCCCCGATGAGGAATACAAAGATGGCGCGGCTTTGATAGCCTTTTATGAGTTCCGCGGCCTCTTCGTCGGAGGGCGCGGGGCCGATGATGACCACAAAGCCCGGTATGTCGCCGGTAACCAGTGGCACTCCCAGCTCGCGCACTTCGGCGTCGCTCATGTGGCCCCAGTACTGGCGCCCGTCGCCTTCGCCGTAGGGGGCGGGGCTTTTGGCGTACTTGCAGGCCTCGATCACTTCGGCGGCCATTACGGTGCCGAAGCCGGAATTAAACACGTCGCCCAGCCGGTTCCCGTGGGGCATCCAGTTCTTTATCTCGGGAAAACACGCCTTGAGTTCGCCCAGGGTCGTTACTTTTTTCGAGAGGTATGCCAGATGGTTAGCCAGGAAGTAGGCTGTATTCGGCATGGCAATAGGAGCGGACTCTCCAAGTTCCGCTACCGTCTCGTTCAGGGCTTTTTCGGCGATAGCGTACATTTCATCGACGCCATCGTATACACGGTTAAAAAGCAGTTTCATGGATTCATTCCTTTATTTGTTGTAGGTTTAGGTTTTATGGAGGAATCAATTTTTTCCTTGATTCTCCTGATTTCGTCTTTTGCCGCCGCGCTTGTGTCGAAGGGTGATATACCCCGCCGGTCCGCGCTCGCGACATCGTCGCTGTAACTAACGGCGCCGAAAAAGTCTTCCGCCGGGATTCGTTCCCGGAGAAACGCTTCGTCTTCAGGACTCCGCACCTTGTTCGCCACCACGTTTACCTTCTTTACTCCCAGGTCCGCGGCAAGCTCCTTTACCTTGCGGTAGGTCTGGATGCTCCGCGCCCCCGGCTCTATTACCACGATAAATTCGTCTACCATGCCCGCGGTTCCCCGGCCCAGGTGTTCAAGCCCGGCTTCCATGTCCATGATCACCGCCTCGTCCCTTCCCAGGACCAGGTGCGAAATGACCCGCTTGACCATGACATGCTCCGGGCATACGCAGCCCGAGCCGCCCGTTTCCACGGTCCCCATTATCAGGAGTTTTACCCCGTTCTTCTCCCTGGCGAAACGATCCGGAATATCGTCTACTTTGGGGTTGATCTTGAAGAACTTCCCCAGGCCGTCCGAATCCGAACCGGTACGCTCGGCGATCAGGTCCTTCATCTTCGAGATAGGGGTAATGCCGGCAAGCTCCTCCTCGGAGAAGCCCAGGGCCAGGCCAAGGTTCGCGTCGGGGTCCACGTCTACCGCGAGGACCGTCCTGCCCTCGGCCGCGTAAAGCCGGGCAAGCACCGCCGCCAGGGTGGTCTTGCCGACCCCGCCTTTTCCCGTAATGGCGATTTTCATGGGGCGCTGTTTTTCCTATATGCCCAGGGCGGCGCGTTTCGCTTCGATGCCGTCGATGATGGCCCGGACCAGTTCGTGGGGGTCCTTGTTGATGATATAGCCCGCCCCGGTAAGATTCCGGGTACCCTGGGTGATAAGCTCCATCATCTGGGAACTGCCCTTAACTTGGGGTTCTATCCCCAGGTACACGTCTATGCCCGTGGATACTACGTAATTGGCGATGGACACCGCCTTTTCGCTCATCCATTCCGGGGCGCAGCCGACAACCGGGATCTGGGTAGTATCCACCCCCCAGTCCCTGGCAATACCGTTCACGAGGAGCAGTATCCGGCTGATGTCGATGCAGGCCCCCATGTGGAGGATGGGCGGTATGTTTACCAGCTCGCAGACCCGTCTGAGGCCCGCGCCGCAGAGGTACTTGGCCTCCCGGTCAAGAAGCCCCGCCTTGGTGGCGACCTGGGCCGCGCAGCCTGTGGCGACGATCAGGATGTCGTTCTTGAGCAGCTCCTTCATGATCTCAAAGTGGGAATAGTCCGGCCGGACCCTGGGGTTGTTGCAGCCGACAATACCGACCGCGCCCCGCAGCACTCCGGCTTTTATGGCGTCCACCGCGGGCCGGTAAGAGCCGAGTTCGTCCACATGGCTGTTGGTTACGCCGTCCAGGTGCTTGATAATCTGCTCGCAGGGGTAGCCCACCGTGGCCGCCTGCTTGTTTTGGGGGATAAAGACCTTGGAGGCATCCCGGTTTTCGTAATTGTCAATGGCCATTTTAATCAGATCCTTGGCCTGTTCAAAAGCTGTTTCGGTCTTGAACTCTACGTAGATAGAACCGGGAATACGGGCTATGGGGGAACTGGTAACAAATTTTGTGTGGAAACATTCGCTCAAAGGGGCCAGGGCCGGGAAAATACACTGCACGTCCACGCACATCATCTCGACCGCGCCGGTGAGGATCGCGTTTTCCTGCTGGAGGAAGTTCCCCGCCATACGGACTCCGTGCCTCATGGCGACTTCGTTGGCGGTGCAGCACAGGCCCACTATGTTTATGCCTTTGGCGCCTTTGCCCCTGGCATAGTCCTGGAGTTCCTTTACCTCGGCGGCGGTAACCACCATTTCGGAAAAGGCGGGATCGTGCCCATGAACTACAACATTTACCATTTCCTTTTCCAGGACGCCCAGGTTGCCCTCGGTATTTCTGACTGTCGGCGTACCGAAAAGTATGTCCGTGATCTCCGTACCCAGCATGGATCCTCCCCAGCCGTTGGAAAGGGCGGTCCGCAGCCCCTGGTGTATCAGGGCTTCCGCGTCGGCGGTGTTCCCCATGTGGGTCATGTGCATAGCGGTAGCTATTTCCCGGTCGATGGCCCGGGGTTCAATCCCCTGCTCCTGCCAGGTCTTCTGCCGTTCCGGGATTGCCCGTTTGATAAAACGCTGGGTCCCGAAAGGCTTGCCGAATTCGTCAAGCCCCATTTCGGCAACTTCGTGGGCAAGCTCGTAGATGTCCCGGCCGTCGGTGGGTATGCCCCATTCCCTGGCAAGGGCGATAAGCTTCGCCTCGTCCCGGACCTTGTAGTTCCCGTCCGCGCTTGTCGAATGGAGCACGTGGAGGATCTCCCGGGCATGGTCCGAATGGGCGCTCGTCCCCGCGGCGATTGTGCGCAGGTAGTTCCGGCCCGCAATGGCGTGCGCGTCGGCCCCGCAGATGCCCCTGGGGGACTTTGCGGTGACTCGGCAGGGACCCATGGAACAGTTCTTGCAGCATATCCCGTCTTCCCCGAATTTGCAGTGGGGAGTCTGGGCCTTGGCCCGGTCTTCCCAGGTTTCCGCGCAGGCCTCGCAGGCCCGCTCGCGGAGCTTCGCGGTATCAGCCTCCATTTGCTCAATAGTGGTAAGTTGATCTAGTGTTTTCAATTTACACCCCTCTCTATATTTATTTTTTGCGGCTTTCAGGCCGCCGGCGGTCCCGAGATGAAATTCGGTAACTATTCAGTATACACCTGCCAATAATTACCAAACGGGGGTAGCTCGAAAAAAACGACAGTTTTTTTCGAGCGGAGGGGGTCCAGACCCCCTCGTTCAACCGGATATTGCAAAAAGTCTTGGTAAGACTTTTTGCGGAATGGGGGCTTTAGCCCCCCGACTGAATAGTTATAAATAGTCCTGGACTTATTATCGGAAAGTTAAGGGACAAAGATGAGCATTTCCCAAAACCCGGTTATATGGATTGATTAGGCTAAAATGCTTATTTTGCGGAAAACGACGCGGTCCGGCGGCTTACATCTTAAGCTTGCCCAAAAGGAGATTGCGGAATTTTTCTACGGAAGCCCCCGCCGGGGAGCCGGGCCAGAGGGACAGGGCGGTCTCGCAGTCCGCCAGGGCTTCGGGATAATCCCCGATATGGTAGTAGGCCTGCGACCGGCGAAAATGGCAAAAGGACTGGTAGGGGTGGATACTGAGCGACAGGGTAAAATCCTCGATTGCCGCCTGGTACTGCTGGAGCACGGACTTGACAATGCCCCGGTAATAGGCGGCCTTGTAGGACTGGTTGTCCAGTTCCATAGCTTTTGTAAAATCATCAATAGCGTCCTGGTACTGGGCCCGGGCAAAGTTTGCCATGCCGCGGTGTTTATAGATAAGCGAGGTGATGCCGGGATTCGGGTCCATTTCGAGGATGCGGCTGTAAAGGTTTACGGCGTCGAGGAAATGGTTGCTGTTGTGGGCGGAAAGGGCCGAAAGGATCATATCGTCAATGGATTTACCCGCAATATCAATCGGGGCGGCGGGTTCCGCCTCCTCCGGCGGGCTGGAAGACGCTTCCCCGGTAAAGATACGGGAATTGGTGAATTCCTCGACCATCTTATAAAAGGAACCCCGCCGTTTTTCCAGTTCCCCGTTAAGCTGGCGCTGGTAGCTGCGTATTTCCTGAAAAATAGTATCCGCTAAAGCAAGGCTGGCGTTTACTGCGGCAAGCTTACGTTTCATCGGCTCGTCAAAGGGGTTGAATTCCGCCTTGTAGACAATCTCATGCTCCACTTCCGCCCAGGCGTCCTGGAGAATTGTACGTATTTGAATCTCCGCCGCGTCACAGTCGGCCTTACCGCACTTTTCCGTAATAACCGCGGGGATAGCAATAAGCAGATGAATGGACTGATAACCGAATTCCCTAAAAGTCTGGTTCGACCCCTTTCTCTCAACCTCGATAACATCAAAATTCTTTTTAAGCGCCTCTTCTACAAGGGAAAGATCCTCGATAAAAGGGCAAACTACCCTGATGCCTATTAAATCGGTGATTTTAACCGATTCTTCCGCCGTTTCCTGTGCCTGGCGCAAGAGCTTGAGGTATTTTCTGTGGTAGCTCTGAAAATTCTTGTGCCGGGCCTTTACCAGTATATGGGAGGGCAGGGATTTAAGGGCTTCTTCTATATGGACTTCCAGTTCTTTGGTAATCCGGAGACGCGCCCCCGCATGCCTTTCGTAGTTATTCCGAAGCCTGTTTTTATCAGGAAAGTAGTTGTTTTCGTTCATGCCAAACAAACCGTTCCAATAAATTTCCCAAAATCCGGGCAAATTCCGGGAAAACCGCAGCTAAAATGAGACAAAAAAAGCTGTCCGAAAAACCTTCAGGTTCTTTAGACAGCTTTAATGGCGGCTTTGCCGGTACTTTACCGATGCCCTAATTTCAAAGGGAAACCGGGCCGGCAAAAGCCTCTTTGGGAAACCCGGGACCGGCCCGGATATTTCCCCCTCGAACTACTTACTGGGTTTCGTCTCCACCTGTCGGAGTTACGGTGAAACTGTCTTCAGTGGCTTTCTTCTGGTTCTCCAGATACTGCTGAACCTGGCTGTTACCGAAACGCTGCACCTCAAACCGCTTCTTCGCGTCTTCCCGGGTCTCGATGATCCTCCATTCGGCTTCGTCGTCGATATCCCGGTCGGTGTCAAGAACAGCTTTATCGTAGATAATTTTAACGTCTTTAAAGTAGCCAATAAAATCCCCGCCTACCGCGGCGCCGTCGCGCCTAACCAGGAAGCCGCCGAATTTTACAAAGGGCGTGGAAGTAGGATACAGGGGGTAGAGCCTTAATTCCCGGTTCCTGACCTCGGAAACATACTGGGGATTCCGCCAGGTAAGCTCCCGCCAGCCTTCATACAACAGGCTGCCCATTTCGACAATTTTTTCCCGGCCTTCGCTGTCAATCAGGATGGCGGAAAGGGAATGGGGGAAGTTAAGGCCATAAACATTGACCGCCAGCGCCTTGAGGGTGCCTACATTCTTGACTACGCCGTAACCGTCCTCGAAACGGCTCGGCTGGCTGCGGTCCTCGTCTCCCGGCCTGGAAACAGCGCCGTCATCGCCGACCGTGTCCCAGTCGTAGGCGGGGATTTCGAAGGGCGGTACTATCCGGGCCGAACCGTTGAAATTCTCCAGCGGGAAATGTATCCGGATGCCCATTACCTTTTCCCATTGCTTGGAAGTGACTTCCTTGGAAAAGCTCAGGACCATATTGGTTACATTCTGGGAAGATGAAGAAAGCTTAACGTCCCAATTGGGAATAGCAAGGGAGGTCTTCATCACCTGCTTTTGCTCGTTGGTATAGTTATTACCGGCTACAGTAGAGAAATCCATCATGGTCTGACGGTTTTGGTTGCTCTCCTGGTCCCCGCTGTCCCCGGAATCCTCGTCGCCGCCGGAGGGATTGCCCGGATCAACAAAGATATCCGCCGCAAGTTTGCTGAAATCGATAAGCACGGCCTCTTCGGCTATCAAAGCCCCTACGGTAAACAAAGCGATAACTACAAGAATGAATATCCGTTTCATTCAAAGCTCCTTTAAACGCATTATAGGATAGTTAGCATTACAGATATATCAGAGTATATCGGTTATCGGCAATTTGTCAATGCCCTTTATTACAAATTCTTTTCCAGGGCATTATTTGCCGAAAATCCAATAACGCCGATCATATCCCCGGCATCATCCAGGACGCCTCGAGAATAATTATAACCGCCCGCAATGTAAAAAACAACCCCGAATCTGCAAAACCCGGCACTTTACCGGTAAAATCTTTACAATTCTTGTATCTTTGCGGGAAAAATCTGTAGGATTTTCCGGCCCCTTTGTAACTCTTCAGTAATAGTGCAATTTGAGAACTTTTCTTGTTCTCCAATGCTTTAACAAAGGGAGCTGCCGCCCCTTTCGCTCCCAATCGGCTCATTTCGGGACTAAAAGCCCCTTCATTCCGCCGATTTTCGCTATCCCCGGCAGGCGATTGAATAGTTACGGCCGTTTTATTTTTGCCGGAATCTTTCCGGGAACGCCTCGTTGCCGGCGATAAAAAGGCGCACATCCTCTACAAAGCTGAAATTCCGCATGATTCCCCCCCGCAGGGCGGACAGGCTCCTAAAACTGCCCCCCTCCCCGACGGGGAAAGCCGCGCTTTCGGAAAGGTCCAGATAGACTGTCCCGTCCCGGAACAGGAGTGATTCAAGCCGCGTACCCGGGGGAACCAGGGGCAGGGCGTTCGGGGAAACCGGGCCGAGCAGGGCTTCGGCTGTATAAAACTTAAGCTTTCCCTCCCGGTCCGGCGGCAGGGGAAGCAGGCGTTCCTCAACCAGCTCGTTCCCGCTCTCAATATCGTAAAAGACATAAGTCGCCCGGACAAGCCCCCGCGCGCGGTAATCGAGAAAGGCGAGAAGGCCCAATAAAACAAGGTACAGAATCCTGCGGCAGACAGCGCTGCCGAAAAAACGGGCGGGGACGCCCAATACCCGGCGGATACCCGAGGCCTCGGGGCCGCCTCCACCTGAAAACGCGCTCATTGGTTAAAGATAAAACCTCCGGAACTTTCAAAACTTGTTACAAAATCGGTAATTCCTTTATATATCGCTTCGGTCAGTTTTTTCAAGCTTTCCTCGGAATTGAGGATCTCGGCGTCGGCGGGGTTGGTAACAAAACCGAGTTCCACCAAAACCGAAGGCATACGGACATTACGGACCACGAACCATTCCTCGGCCTTAAGCCCCCGGGCCGGAAGGGAGCGGCCCATAGCCTCGCCGATACGCCGGTTAATCGCCTGGGCTATCATGATGCTTTCGTTGGTAAATTCCTCCTGAAGCATATCGTTCACAATAGGGATGATCTCGGCGCTGTCCTGGAATTTTTCCTTGTCGATGAGGTCCCTGCGGTAATCCGGGCTGAGGTACCAGACTTCATAGCCCCGGGCATTCCTGTTCAGGGAGGCGTTGGCGTGGATCGAAACGTAAAGTATGGCTTCGTTGTCCTTGAGGGGGACCGAATTGGCCAGGAGGGTGCGTTCCTCAAGAGTGGGGTACACATCCCGGTCCCTGGTGAGAAGCACCCGCTTGTCCGGATAAGCCGCGCTGAGCCGGGAGTACAGGGACAGCGAGGATTTCAGGGTGATGTCCTTTTCCGAAAGGGTCAGGGTCTTCCCGTTGATCGTGTGGGTCCCCTGGGCGCCGGGGTCCCTGCCCCCGTGGCCGGGATCTACGACAATGGCCGCAATGCGGTAGCGGAACTGCTCGCTGAGGATAGAGTCGTCAAAGGCCCGCTTTATCCCGGCCACAAAGGATTCCGGGAAACGGAGGAGGCCGTTTTCCAGCCAGGGGGCGGGAAGACTGAGGATTTCCCGGGAATCAAAGATCACGGGGGCCTGCTCGCCGGGATAAGCGGCGCTGAAAGAAGCGTGGTGGCCCGAAAGGGAAATATTTCCGGTGCGGAAGAAGGGATCCCAGCGGAAAGCCGGATCGGGGCCGATGGCCTTCATAGCGTCGTCCAGGGAGAGGCCCTGTTCCGCCGGGCCGGGGGCCTGGGAGGGGCTTTCCGGCAACGGGGAAGATTCCCCCGGAGCGCCGGGCAGGGAAGAATCCTCGGGCCGGCCTACCCCCTGCTGAAGGCCGTTGGGAGAGTCCCCGGACTGGGCGAAGGCGGAAAAGGACAGGGCGAAGAAGGCTATGGCCAGCGCCAGGAAACGGGGCCTGACCCCGCGGCCCGGAATCGGCTGCATTGCCGGGAACTGCCGCCCGGGATGGGGGGTAGCGGAAGCCCAAGCGGAGGGCCGCGCGGCCTGCTGCGGGGATCGGGGCCGGAGCGCGGGGCTGGAGCGCAGGGGGGCCGAAAAGCGGCCCGGTTTCCGGCGCGCCCGCCTTCCGGTAACAGGCCCCCCCCTCCGGATATTTACCCTGGGGAAAATCCCAATCTTCAGGATCATCGAAGTTACCGGAGTCACCGGGGATCCTCCCCGCCCGCGCCCGGAGAAGCGCTGTACAAAAGGTCAACGATGTAGGCGGCCCCCTGGTAACCGCCGCGGATCAGGGCGGCCCAGAAACAGCGCCCCAGGCGGGTGTCCGCCGCCCCGCCGGGCAGGGGTTTTACGGGCAGGGGGAAGCCGGTGAGCGCCCGGACGGCGGCGAGGCTTTCTTCCACGCCGCGGCCTGCGCTGTCCTTCAGGCCCGATTCGGCGAGGGCGGGAAAGGGGACGAGGGCGGGTTCCGCCGGGGCCGGGGGGGCTTGCCCGTTACAGGGGAGGGGATCGGGGAGCCGCGCCAGGGCGGAAACGATATCAAGGCTTACGGGAAAGGCATCGGGAGGCCACGCGCCGGACGGGGCCGGCCCCGCGTCAAGAAACGCGGCGCTTTCCCGGTCGGGCGCTTCCAGGCGTATGAGGACGGCCCTGGCGGCGGAATCGGCGGCGCTCGCGGCGCTTTCCCGGTCCGGAGCTGAGGCGAGGACATTGCCGCACTTGGAGACGTTGTTTTCCGGGAAACTGACCCGGCCGCCTTCTTCGGCGCGGAGGAAAAGGTCCTTTACATAAGGGGCCGCTTTCGCGTTGCGGAGGCCGTGAATGGAACGGACCTTGCCGGGGATGGAGATGAACGCCCGTTCCGCGCAGGTCCAGGAACGGATCGAGCCCAGGCGGTCCGGCTTCCGGCCAATGGCGGCCTGGATCGCGCCCCTGGTTACCTCGACCCCGGAAGCATAGGGGTAGGTCCAGCCGGACATATAGCCCCCGGAAAGCCGGGCGGCGATTTCGCCTATCATCGGCCCCCGGGAGCTGAGTTTTATGTCGCCCTTGGCCGCGCCCACGGCGTTTTTGTCCAGAAGCCCCAGGGCCCTGGCCCCCTCGATAAAAACTTCGAGCAGGGGGGCAGCTTCTTTTTCCCCCAGGGCCGTGGGCATGGTATGGCCCATTTCTATAAAATAGGGCGGGAAGAAAATATGCCGGTCCGCGAGGCCGCAAATAATGATTTCGCCGTGAAAAACCAGCGCGTC
>JAIRZS010000056.1 GCA_031267115.1 Treponema sp. | reverse complement strand
GAGATCTACGACCGGATCACCTACGACGGGGCCCGGCACACCGCCATGGCCTCCGTGGCGGAGGACATCCTCACCATCAGCTTTAACGGCATGAGCAAAGCCTACCGGGCCGCGGGCTTCCGGGCCGGCTGGATGGTCCTTACGGGGAACAGGAAAATCGCCGCCGGTTACACCGAGGGGCTGGAGATGCTCTGCAACATGAGGCTCTGCGCCAACGTACCCGCCCAGTTCGGCATCCAGACCGCCCTGGGGGGCTATCAGAGCATCAACGATCTGGTCCTCCCCGGGGGCCGCCTCAAGGAACAGCGGGACGCCGCGGTAAACGCCGTCAACAGCATCGACGGCCTTTCGGTGGTAATGCCCCGGGGGGCCCTGTACTGCTTCCCCAAAATCGACGTGCAACGCTTTAACATCACCGATGATGAACGCTTCGTCATGGACCTGCTCCGGGAACAGCACATCCTCCTGGTCCACGGAACCGGCTTTAACTGGAAGGACCCGGATCACTTCCGCATCGTCTTCCTGCCCGACAAGGACACCCTGACCGGCGCCCTGCACCGCCTCGGCCTCTTTCTGGAGCATTACCGCCAGGGTTAGCGTTGAAACCGCAGATTAGGGAGCTGGGCGCATTTCCGGCGCGAAGCGCCGGAAACCGGGCTATCCGCTTGTATCTTTTTCGCCTGCGGCAAAAAAGGATACCGCTTCTATCCCTTGCGCGAATCAAAACCGCTCTGTGGTTTTGATTTGAACACCCCCGAGTGGAGTTTGGGGCTCTGCCCTAAACTCCGAAAACCAAAACGCTGTGCGTTTTGGTTCCCCTTGCGCGGGCCGCATGGCGGTAGCCATTTGGTTTTCCAAAAATCCAACATATCCAGGCCCGGGTACCCGGCAGATTTCCAACCACGTGGTGGCGAACTTTGGCGGAGCACAGTTGGGTTCCAAGGATACTCTGTAATTTATTCCATCAAACAGGATAATTTTGATTGCCAGATTGCCCAGATTCCGGGCAAAGTTCTTACCAAGAATCCTGAACAGGAAGAATTTCCGATGTAGAAGCGGCCATAAGACAGGCCGCCCGGAGCATACAAAATGGACAGTAAACCCGCTGCCCGGTACATTGCCCCGCCCGTAGACACCCGGTTTCCCGTGGGCGGGGCTCGTTTTTTCAATGGCGGTTTACCGGTTTTACCGAGTGTACTATTTGATCCCCATGGGCGCCGGTAATTTCCTCTTTGCGGGGATTAATAGTCAAGTCCATTGCTTCAAGAGGAATAGCGCCCAGCAGTACCTCCGCGGCATTGGGTAACACAAGAGCTTCACAGATTGTCCGGCGCTTCTTCCACCAGACTTCCAGCGGCCCCGCCATGTTGTATACCGACTCCGCTCCATCGGCGAGTGTTCCGGTATCGGTTCCCGTGAGTTCAAGCCCCAGCTTTTTGCGAATTTTTTCATTGATGACCAGTGTCCACGCGCCGGTGTCTACCAGCGCCTCGACATTGACTTTCCTGATTTCCGCTTCTTTGATATGGCCGTCTTCGGCTCTGATAATATCTTTCACGTTTTTCAAGGTGATTTTGGTCCGCACTAATGACATGGTATACCTCTCTCTGCCTATAATACTTCAATTAGCCGAAAAAAACCAGATTCCGCGACAGGCCGGATAACCGCTGAGAAAATTTAACCACAAAGGCGCTCAAAGGTACACCACGGACCGGAAATGCGCCCAAATCAAAAAAAATCCGCGCATAACGGGCCTGTTTACACTATACGTAATTCCGCTTTATCATTGGACTTGTTCAACAACCTATTTTACTGAACCCTGGCGGGTTCGGATTGTTGAACAAGTCTCGCAAAAGGCTCCGCCTTTTGCCGGTTTTATAAGGAATTTGTTCAATAACTGAAGTTATTGAACAAGCCTATTCTTGTAAAATTTATTGACAAAACAAAGGATGTGCGGTTTTATGGCGGAGACTGTTGACGCGGGCCCTTCATTCAACGCCAATTTCAGGCGTTCGCTGATTACGCTGGTTATACCTATCGCGCTTCAGAACCTCATTTCGGCGGCGGTGAACTCGGCGGATATTGTTATGCTGGGTACCATAAGCCAGTCCGCGATGTCCGCCGTATCCCTTGCGGGCCAGATTACCTTTGTTCTGTCCTTTTTCTATTTTGGCCTGGCCATCGGCGCGGGTATTCTAACGGCCCAGTATTGGGGCAAAAAAGACCTTGCGGCCATCCGGCGGGTTTTGGGCATTGCCTGTGCGTTTTCGGTTGCTATATCGCTTTTGTTCTTCATAGCCTCAGCCGGTTTTCCTTCTGCCCTGATGCGGGTTTTTACCAACGATGCCGAATTGATTATGTACGGCGCAAAATACCAGCGGATGGTTTCTTTTGCCTACCTTGCCATGGGTTTTTCGCAAATGTATCTTAGCATGGCAAAAAGCATGGAAAAAGCCCGTTTCAGCGCGGTTGTTAGTTCATCGAGCCTGTTGTTGAATATTGTTCTTAACGCCGTAAGCATTTTTGTTTTGTTCCCCGGCGATCCTGAAAAGGCCATTGCCGGAGTGGCCGCCGCTACCGTCATTGCCCGCTTTGCCGAGCTGGCCTGTTGTGTCCTCCATTCCCTGCGGGAGGGAAATATCCGGTTCAGCCTGCCGGCGCGGGACAGCATGCAAAAAATTCTTTTAATGGATTATATGCGTTATACAATCCCCGTGCTGGCAAATTACATTGTATACGGCGGCGCTTTAGCGGCAATGGTTGTAATTATCGGGCATGTCAGTTCCGATTTGGTTGCGGCGAACGCGATTGCCAATGTGGTTAAAAACCTGGCGATTGTTTTATGCGGCGGCATTGGCAGCGGCGGAAGCGTCCTTGTGGGCAAGTATCTGGGGAGCGGCGATATTCGGCTGGCAAAAAAAGCCGGGGAGAAAATATATATCTACGCCCTGGTTTTTGGGATCCTGGCGGGTCTTACCATCCTGGTTATAAGGCCGCTGGTATTCAGCCTTGTCAGTATAAACGCCGTTGCGCGGGGCTATCTGGAGGCGATGCTTTTTGTATGCGCCGTTTATTGTGTCGGCAAGTCGGTTAATTCCACGATAATCGGCAGCATATTTCCGGCGGGCGGCGACGCCAAATTTGGTTTTTGGTGTGATGTCATAGTAATGTGGGGCATTATCATACCCCTTGGCTGTTTATGCGCCTTTGTATGGCGTACGCCGCCTATTGTGCTTTACATAGCGATCTGTTCCGATGAGCTCATCAAAGCGCCCGTTGGCGTAATCCGGTTCTTCCAATACCGATGGCTCAAGAATATCACCAGGGAGTTTTAGGGGCCGTAATGGCGCTTGACAATTCTTAGTTTACCCGGCGGAAAGCGAAAGGACGCTGCAGGAATTCTTTAGGGGTCCTGGCAGGGGCAAAAA
>JAIRZS010000054.1 GCA_031267115.1 Treponema sp. | reverse complement strand
GGCCGGGACCCGTGCTTATCGACATACCTTCGGATATTTGCGCCGCCGAAACAAAGTGGAAGCCTGCCGTCCTTGCCGCCTGGGAAGACGGCAGCGCCCTCGGCGCCCGGGCGACAAGGCTTACCGAACGGAGCGAGCGGGTAACCTTTGGCGCCGCCGATATCGACAGGGCGGCGGAGCTGATCCTTTCCGCCCGGCGGCCCCTGATCTACGCCGGCGGCGGGGCCAACGCTTCCGGCGCTTCCGCCGAGCTGTTGGAGCTTTCCGGCAGACTCAACGCCCCGGTGGCTTTAAGCCTTATGGGCATTGGGGCCGTTCCCCGTGATTACCGGCTCTGTACGGGCCTTGTCGGCATGCACGGAACGGTCGCCTCCAACAAGGCCGTCCAGAAAGCCGATCTTGTCGTGGCCGCCGGGGCGCGCTTTTCCGACAGGGTTACCAGCAGAGCCGATCATTTTGCCCGAAACGCGAAGATACTTCACCTCGACATAGATCCGGCGGAAGTGAACAAAAACATCCCCTCGGATTTTTGCGTAACGGGGGATCTTAAAAAGATTCTTACCGCCATCCTCAAAAAACTCCCCCTGTCCGCGGAAACCGCGTGGAACGGCGAAATCGAAAAACTTAAAGAAAGCGACGCGCGTCATTCGGCAAAACGGGAGAAGGGCCTTCATCCACGCTTTATCGTTGAGGAAACCGCCAAAAAGACAGGCTTTGACGCCGTCGTAGTTACCGACGTGGGACAGCACCAGATGTGGGCGGCGCGGTACTATCCGGTATCCAGGCCGCGTTCATTTATCACATCCGGGGGCCTTGGCGCGATGGGCTTTGGGCTTGGCGCGGCCATAGGGGCAAAACTTGCCAACCCCGAACGGCCCGTGGTTCTCTTTACCGGCGACGGCTCTTTCAGGATGAACAGCTGTGAACTTGCGACCGTAAGCCGTTACGGAATCCCGGTTCTGATTGTGCTGATAAACAACGGTGTCCTGGGAATGGTTCGCCAGTGGCAAAAACTTTTCTGCGGCGGCGTCTTTTCGGAAACGGAACTTGGCCAGGCGCCCGATTTTCCGGTCCTCGCAAACGCCTACCGGATCAGCGGCTTTCGGGCGACGACGCCGGAAGAATTCAGCGCCGCCCTGGACCGGGCCGCGGTTCATCTTGCCGAAAACCGTCCGGCGCTTGTGGAAGCGTTCATCGACAAAAATGAAATGGTGCTCCCCATGGTGCCCGGCGGCAGGCCGGTGGACGAACAGATTCTCTAGTGTTATCGTTTATATATGCGTTTGGCAATCGGCGACATCCACGGCAAGCCGTTCTGGAAACATTACCTCGACGAAGACTACGCGGCTTTTTATGTTACCGGCGATTATTTTGACAGTCACGATCCTTCGGTGGGTTTTCAAAAACAATATAAAAATTTTGTTGAAATCTGCGCCGCGGCAAGAAAAGACAGGCGGCTGCGGCTTTGCCTGGGCAACCACGATTACCATTACCTGCGGGGCGTAGACGGCGAGCAGTATTCGGGCTTTCAGGAAAGACACAGCGGCAAAATAAGTGAGGCGCTCGAACAAAACATCGACCTGTTTGCCATTGTCCGTTCCGACGGCGACTATCTTATCTCCCACGCGGGGGTTACCAATTATTTTCTTGAATCGCTGGGGCTGTATGATCCGCTTGAAATAAACGATGCTTTCCTCAAAGACCGCAGGATCCTTGTTTTTAACGGAGTGAATATATACGGCGACGACGTTACCCAAAGCCCGATATGGATTAGGCCCGCTTCCCTTTGCGCGGATCCTCTTGCCGGCTACAACCAGATTGTGGGGCATACGCCTGTCGGCGCAATCAGCGAGCTGGAAATCAACGACGGCAAAAACAGGGTCATTCTGATAGACACCTATGACACCGAATCAATTTATCGTTTTTAGAGGGGCTTTAGAATGAAACCCGTTTCGGAAATGAGCGCCGCCGAGGCTTCTTCGATCCGCTATGTCCTTATGGACATAGACGATACTCTCACCACGGCAGGAAAACTCCCCGCGGCCGCCTACGCGGCGCTGTGGAAACTCCATGAGGCGGGGCTTAAAGTGATCCCCGTTACCGGCCGGCCCGCGGGCTGGTGCGATCTGATTGCGCGGGAATGGCCCGTGGACGGCGTTGTCGGGGAAAACGGCGCGCTGGCTTTTTGGGAGGAGGCCGGCCCGCCTTTGCCCGCGGCCAGGGCGGAACCGGCAGCCAAACCGGCGGAAGGGCGCAAGCCCGTTCTCAGACAGGAATTTCACCCTAACGCGATCCGTAACGATCATCCGGTCCTGGTCCGGATAAAGGAAAAGGCCCTTGCCGAAGTTTCGGGGCTGAGGCTTGCCAAAGACCAGTTCGCCCGCATGTTCGACATTGCCCTGGACTTTGCCGAAGAAGAGCCTGTCCTCTCCCTGGAGGCGGCCGAAAAAGTCCGGGCCATCGCCGTCGCGGAAGGCGCGATGGCGAAAATTTCCTCGATACATGTTAACGTCTGGATGGGCGG
>JAIRZS010000043.1 GCA_031267115.1 Treponema sp. | reverse complement strand
AATCAAGCCAATAGTTTCATGTCAGGCGCGCCAGCCCGCGCAAGGGATAGAAGCGGTATCCTTTTTTGCCGGAGGCAAAAAAGATACAAGCGTATAGCCCGGTCCTGGCGCGGAGGGCCGGAGGCCCGGCGCGGCAGGATGCGCCCGAATTCAGGACCGGAATACGGGATTACCGGCAGGGCCGCGCTTCCCGCCTTTAGCCGTCTGGCAATTGCCCGGGGATTGGGGTATACTGGGTTTATATGGCGCTGGTTTACGATACTGATTCGGGGCTTCCTATCGGGGACCCCTGGGAGATACCGCTTCGGGCGGGCGATCCCGGCCTTGGCGGGGAGGGCGCGGACAGGGTTCTGGAGGGCATGATCCTCTCGGCTTCCGGGTGGCGGGGGGTATTCGCCCTGGACGGCGGGGAAGAAAGCCCGGCCCGGGAGATTTCCGCGGCCCGAAAGGTTTTTGCCGCGGCCGCGGCCCGTGTTTTTGCCGCCTATCTGAGGGAAAAGGGCGGGGGGGCCGGAACGCCGCTGGTTATTGTGGCGATGGACACGCGCCCGACCGGGCCGGCTATTGCCGATCTGATGATCCGGGTATTTCTGGCTGAGGGCTGCGCGGTAAAGTTCGCCTTTATTACCGCGGCGCCGGAGATTATGGCCTATGCCCGGACATTCGCGGGGCCTGCGGGGGGGGCTTCGGCGGGTTTTGTGTTTATTTCCGCGAGCCACAACCCGGTGGGCCACAACGGCCTTAAATTCGGCCTTACCGACGGCGGGGTGCTTTCCGGGGAGGAAGCGGGGAAGCTTATAACGGGCCTTAAGGAGGCGCTCGCCGGAAGCGGCGGGATAAGCGCCTGCATTAAAGCGGCCGGCGGCGCTGCCGCGGAAGATCTGGCCCGCCTCTACACCGGGGCGCCCCTTGTAAAAAAAGAGGCGCGCGCGGCCTACCTGGCCTTTACCAAAGAGGTGGTAACCGGTTCCCATGAGGATCTCTACGGCAGTATCAGGGACGCGCTTAAAATGCGGCCTGCGGGAATCGTGGCGGACCTTAACGGTTCGGCGCGGACCGTCTCGATTGACAGGGAATTTATTACGGGCCTTGGGGCCAAATACCGCGCGATAAATTCAGAGCCGGGGAAGATAGCCCACCGGATAGTTCCCGAAGGCGAATCGCTTGAACCCTGCCGCCTCTTTCTGGAAGAGGCCCATCGGGAAGACCCCGCCTTTGTGCTGGGCTATGTGCCCGACTGCGACGGGGACCGGGGCAACCTGGTTATCTGGGACGAGGCCGGGGCAAGGGCCCGTATCCTGGAGGCCCAGGAGGTGTTTGCCCTGGCCTGTGTTTCGGAGCTGGCGCATCTTGTGTGGACCGGGGAACTGTCCTTTGACAGCAGGGGGAACGCCCTGCAAAAGGCCGCGGTGGCGGTGAACGATCCTACTTCCATGCGCATCGACAGAATCGCCGGGGCCTTTGACGCTTCGGTGTTCCGCGCCGAAGTGGGGGAGGCCAATGTGGTGGGCCTCGCGCGGAAACTCCGGGAAAAGGGTTATCTGGTACGCATTCTGGGCGAGGGTTCGGCGGGCGGCAATATAACCCATCCTTCGGCGGTGAGGGATCCGGTGAATACCCTTATGGCCCTGCTGAAACTTCTCAGCATCCGTTCCGTTTCGGACAGGAAGGGTTTTTTCGAGCTTTGGTGCAGCCTTTCCGATCAGGCCGAGGTGTACCATCCGGACTTTACCCTTTCCGACATCATCGCCAGCCTTCCCGCCTTTGCCACCACTGGCGCTTATACCCCCGAAGCGGCGCTCCGGGTAAAAACCGCCGATCACGCCCTGCTTAAAGACCGCTACCAGAAGGTTTTTTTGCGGGAATGGGAGGCGCGGAAAGAATATTTGGCGCGGCATTACGGTATCGCGGGCTGGGAAGCTGCGGCGTACAACGGCACAGAGGAAAAGCGGGGCATCAGGCGGTTCGGCGAAGCCGGGCGCGGCGGGCTTAGAATTGTCTTTTCCAATAACGCGGGCGGCCGGACGGCTTCTATCTGGATGAGGGGTTCCGGCACGGAGCCGGTTTTCCGCGTCATGGCCGACGCCGAGGGCCAGGACAAACGGCTTGAAAGGGACCTTATCGAATGGCAGCGCCGCATGGTCACCGAGGCCGACGCTAACTAATACTAACTAACACGGAAACATCGGAGGAGAGGAAAACTATGGGAATACGGGGCGAGATATTTTCAACAAAAGTAATACTGCCAAACAGATCTTATTTTTTTAATGTAAAGGAAAACCGCTTAGGGGATCTGTACCTTAATATCGTGGAAAGCAAAAACCAGGAAACCGGCGGCTTTGAGCGCCAGTCGGTGATTCTGTTCGCCGAGGACCTTCAGGAATTCCTGCAGGGTTTTGACGAGTCTCTAAAGGTTCTGGAAAAGGCTGTCCGTGAAAAGCGGCGTACCCGGAGCGCGGAGGCAAAGCCGTCGGGCGAATCCCCGGAGGGCAGGGGCAGGCCAGCCGGGGGCGGCCGGAGCCGCCTTGTGGTAAAAAGGGGGAGAAGCCCCAATGCCCCCGGCAAAGGCCCCTCGTCAAGATCGCCGGGAAGAGGCCCCGCGTCCGGGCCGCCGGGGAAAGCCATAGTCCGCAGGCCGCGGCGGAAAGACTAAAGCGCGGCGTCCGGGTATCCGGGGAGACAGCGTCCGCCCAGTTCTAACGCCACCTGAAACTCATCCGCTGGATGGGGGAGGGGCCGTACCGGGCAAGGCGCGCGTAGTGTTCCTTTGTGGGATAGCCCTTGTGACTGTCGTAGCCGTATTCCGGGTAGATCCAGGAGTAGCGTTTCATCAGCCGGTCGCGGGCCGTCTTGGCCAGAATCGAGGCGGCCATAACCTCGGGAACCAGCGCGTCCGCCTTGACCAGCGCCTTGCAGGGGACGGGGATGTCCGGGGCGAATTTGCCGTCGGCGACGCCGGTAAGCGCGGAAGTGGAAAGCCCGGCGGTTCCGGCAAAGCCGGCGGCCATTTCCAGAAAGGCCCGCCTCATGGCAAGGAGGCTGGCCCGGTGGATGTTGATCTTGTCGATCTCCGCCGCGGAAACCCAGCCTATGCCCCAGGCAAGGGCGCCCAGGTAAATAGCCCGCATGGCTTCTTCCCGCCGCCCGGCGCTGAGCTTCTTGGAATCGGCCAGCAGATCGGGCGGGAAGCCCGCGGGCAGTATGACCGCGGCGGCGCAGACAGGCCCGGCCAGAGGCCCCCGGCCCGCCTCGTCCATGCCGCAGATTCTACCGCCCATGCCGGACTTTGCCGCGCCGCCCGGACTTGGCCCCGGCCCGGCCGCCGCGCGAAACAGGAACCGCCATATTCGCCATATTAAAGGGGCCTTTGCTTTATAAAGCCCAGGATGTCCCTCAGTTCCGGATCGTCCGAATAGTAGTATTTTTCAAGTTCTTCCGAACTAAGCCCCACAAGCTCGTGGCTCATGTAATGTATCCACATATCCTCGTCGGACTCCGACAGCTCGAATTTCCTGCACCAGTAGTCGGGCTGGACAGGAAGCTGGCTGGGCTTGCCGGGAAAGTACTTGTAATCGTGGACCGCTACCTTGATATCCTTCCGGGGAATCCCCTTTTCCAGGATGATCCGGGTCAGGTGGTTGACGGTCCTGCCGGTATCAAAAATATCGTCCACCAGGAGGACCCTGTCGCCTATCCTGAGGTATTTCGGGTTATAGGTCCAGCCTTCAACCTTGATCTCGTCCGCTTCGCCGACCCCGGTATATGACCGGGCCACCACTGCGGCGTAGTACACCGGCCGGCCTTCTTTCTGCCGGCGCAGTATCTTGAAGTACTCGCTGATCACGTTTCCCAGATACGCGCCCCCCCTGAGGGACACATAAATAACATCCGGAATAAAACCGTCCTGGTATATCCGGTATGCCAGCTTAAGGGCGTTGTTTCGTACTATATCGTAGGGGAGAAATTGTTTTTCCATAAGAAGATTGTAGCATATTTTCCCGGTTAATCCAACCGACACGGCCGGGATAGGCGCTGATAAAAATCCGGGTTTTTCATCTTTAAATATTCGCGGTTTTGGGCGCATCCCGGGCCGTCCTGCCCCGTGGGCAGGACGGCCCGGGATCGGGCTTTACGCTTGTATCTTTTTTGCCTTTGGCAAAAAAGGATACCGCTCCAATCCCTTGCGCGTTCCGTGCGCAGGTCTTTTTCCGCCAATACAAACGCAAACCGGCGGTTAATGATACGCGCCGTGGTCTCCCCATTGTTCGAATTCAAGCACGGACATATAAACATTGTCTTTAGGTATTCCCAGCTCCCTGTCAAGAACAACGAACAGCCCGTCGACAAATTGTTTCTTCCCTTCAGGATCGGCTTTGGTATACACCCGTATATCCACATAGGCGCAGGGTACCGCTTGTCCGCCTTTATACATAGAATGTCCGCCGGATATATCGACGATGGTAACTTCTTCGGTTTTTCCGGGGATAACGGCTATTAACCGGCCGATTTCGGACTTAACCCTTTCTTTTTGGGTTTCCGAAAGTTTTTCCGATGTGTTAAGACTAACGTAGGGCATGGCAATCTCCTTAAACTTCTATTCGGAATCCGGGCGTATTTGCCTGTTAATAATTTAGCACGCTGACGCAGACAGCAACAAATATAAAAAAATTATCGGTTTTCTGTCATTTTTTGTCAATCACTTAACATCCAGCACCGCGTCGGCAGCCGGAGCGAAATCCACAGCTTGCAGGTATATTTTACGGTATGCCAGCGGGGAGAGGCTTGTATAACGCTTAAAAACCCTGGAAAAATGAAACTGATTCTCAAACCCGAACCAGCGGGCAATTTCGCTGATGCGCTTATTCGTGGAGATAAGGATGCCGGCGGCGCCCTCAATCTTGAGGCGGAGAAAGTACTGGAGGGGCGGCATCTTGATTTCCCGTTTGAAGATGCGGGTAAAGTACTCGGGGGAAAGGGCGAGAAGGCGGGCTATTTCGTCCATGCCTATGGGCTGGCGCAGTGATTTTTCCATAATCGCCAGAGCCTTTTTAACGTGAATTGCCGCCATTTCGGATACGGACATTTCCCGGATAACTTTTTTTGGGAGGGGGGCGTAAAAAGAAGGCGGCATCAGATCCCCTGTATCCTTGGCGGCCAAAAATTCGGACAGCTTTTCGGTAATGCCCTTGTGATAAACTTTGTATAGCAGGCTAAGAAAATCATACTCCGCCGCCTTAACAAGGGCGCGATCATTAGAGCGGAAGAGTTCGGCGATTTCCTCGCACTGGAAACGGAGGGAAAGGCTTGCCGTAGTCTGCTGGCCAAAACGTTCAAGCAGGCAGTCAAGGAAGGCGCAGAATTTTTCGTCATCGTCATCAAGGCGGAACAGAATCGCGTAGTATGCCACAGGGCGCCCGCTTTTTCTGTTGGGGATAATCTGGTGGTATGTGTCCCCGCGGTTAAGGAAAAATTTACCCTTCGCGATAGGGTACTGGCTCGTACCTATAAGAAAAATACCGGAGCCGTCGAGGAAAAAGACAACCTCGTATTCATTCTTCTGGTGGCGGTGGAAACGGCCGTGCCAGGCGACGCGATCATCCTCAATCAGGTTATATTCAAAAACCACATCCCATAAAATCATCAGGCTCAGTTTATTATGGCAAGAAAATAATGTCAAGATTTGATATATAAAGTCAAAATCTGTTTTAATACGGTAAATTTTTCCAAGGTACAATAATAAAACAAATGAAAAGTATTTGCAGCGAAAATACTACTGCAGGAGGGTTGTAACGGTGTTTCAGGAATCCCGGTATCTCCTTGAAACAAGGGGTGTATCCAAGTCTTTCCCGGGTGTCCAGGCCCTCAATGCGGTGGATCTCAGGGTACGGCGGGGAAAGGTACACGTTATCTGCGGAGAAAACGGCGCGGGAAAATCCACCCTGATGAAGGTGCTCAACGGCACGTACGCTGCCGGCAGCGGTGAGATTATGTATCACGGAAAAAACTTTAAGCCCAGAGATACTCAGGACGCAATACAAATGGGAATCTCCATGATCTATCAGGAACTAAACCCGGTCCTCGGCATGACGGTGGGAGAGAATATCTGGCTGGGGCGGGAACCGAAAAAAGGGCTTTTTGTGGATTTCAAAAGGATGTACTCCGACACGGCTTCGCTGCTTAAAAACCTTAACATCCCCTATAACCCCAGGCAGACGATGAGGAGCTTCAGCATTGCGGGCCATCAGCTTATCGAAATCGCAAAAGCCATAAGCCGCGATGCCCATGTCATCATTATGGATGAACCTACGTCGGCAATCAGCGATGCGGAAGTGGCCGTGCTTTTTAGACAAATTGGGATTTTAACGGCAAAAGGAGTCGCTGTTCTTTACATAACCCACAAAATGGATGAGATTTTCCGCATTGCCGATGACATTACCGTATTGCGGGACGGCGCCTTGGTGGAAACCGGCCCGAAAGAAAATTTTACGCCGGAGAAAGTGGTCGCCCTGATGGTGGGCCGGGAAATCAGGACAATTTTTCCCAAAAATGAAATGTCTTCTGCGGGCGGTGTGGTGATGGAAGTACGCGGCCTTACCCAGGAACCGGCCCAGGGCGGGCGTTTTCGGGATATAAGCTTTGATCTCCATGCCGGGGAAATCCTCGGTTTTGCCGGCCTTGTGGGCGCAGGACGCACGGAACTTATGCGGGCGATTTTCGGCCTCGATCCATATACAAAGGGCGCTGTCATCATTAACGGTAAGTCTGTGCATATTAAAAACCCGGCCCTGGCTATAGGCTTCGGTATCGCGATGGTGTCGGAAGACAGGAAGATATACGGTCTTGTGGTAAACAGAAGCGCGCATGAAAACATAAGTCTTGTCAACATTAAAAAATACATAAAGACGGGTTTTGTACGGGACAGGATCATCGACGAAGATGCTGCCGCGATGAAAAAGCTTCTTGATATAAAAATTACGGATTTTAAGGCGAGGGTAGACACACTGTCGGGAGGAAACCAGCAGAAGCTTGTCCTTGCCAAGTGGCTTGTGGGAAATGTCAAAATACTGATTATGGACGAGCCGACCCGGGGCATTGATGTCGGAGCAAAAGCGGAAATACATAAACTAATGGACAAATTCGCCAACGAGGGCATGGCCATCATCATGATTTCTTCGGAGCTGCCCGAGATTGTTGGGATGAGCGATCGTGTTGTGATCATGCACGAGGGACGTATCAGCGGCATCCTTTCGCGGTCCGAGGCTACCCAGGAGGCAATAATGAAATTAGCGACAAGAAGCGTCTCCGATTCTGCTGGGGGGGAGGTATAGAATAATGCCGCTTGAAAAAACTTTGGCAAATAAAAGGATTCCGGAACTGATAACCGGATATATAACGAAAAACGGAATCGTCTTTATATCATTACTGATTTTTCTTTTATCATCGGTATTTGTGCGGGGCTTTTTCTCACCGGTGAATCTTACGAATGTGCTGCGGCAGATTACCGTTGTGACAATTATCGCTCTGGGCGCAACATTTGTCATTATCCTGGGGCATATTAACGTGTCTTACGGTTCCTGTGTTGCCCTTATTGGCTGCCTTACCTGCAAAGTTATGGTTGTATCGGGCAGTTTGCCCCTCGCGCTGTTGGTTGGTCTCGCGCTTGGGCTTTTTATCGGACTCGTAAACGGGGCAGTTATCACCTGGTTCGGTATCCCAGCCTTCATCATGACGCTGGCCGTTACCACAATCGCCAGAGGCATCGTACTCCTTTTCACGGACGCCCGTCCTATCACGGGAATGAACCCGGAATTTAAATTTATCGGCCAGGGTTCTCTGGGTTTTATTCCGGTTTCCGTGCTGGTAATGATTGTGCTGTTTGCCATTTCCTGGATTATGCTGAACAAGACGGCCTTTGGACGGCATATATTCGCCACGGGAGGCAACGAACAGGCTGCCACCGCCTCGGGTGTCAAGACAAAATCGGTAGTCCGCAAGGCGTTCCTCTTTGACGGCCTTATGACGGCGGTTGCCGGCATTGTGATGATGAGCCGCTTGAATTCAGGCCAGCCGGCATCCGGCGTGGGTTATGAATTTGACGCCATCACCGCCGTTGTAGTAGGCGGGACCAGCCTTGCGGGCGGTTCAGGTTCCATCGTCGGCACGATTATCGGCGCGGTCATTGTCGGGATCCTCAACAACTGCCTGAATCTGTTGAATGTGAATACCTATGTACAGCAGATAACCAAAGGCGTGATCATCCTGATCGCCGTTATTGTGGATATGCTGTCGAAGAGGAGCCGGCGGTAAATGCCTTCTGAATGTGTATCCCAAGGGATATTCGCGGATGATCCTTTCAAGGGGGTATCCTTATGGGAGAGCTAATTTTGGGATTTGGCGCAATTGGGCGCTAAAAATATTTTATTCGGAGGAACCTATGAAAACAGGAAAACCAGTTAAAGTGGCAGTCATTGCTTTGGCTCTGATTGCGTTCACGGCAAGCAGTGTCTTTGCCGGCGGCGGCCGGCAAGGCAGCGGATCGGCGGCGAATGTCTTTCGTGTTGGTTACGCCAACGACAACGATGCCGATTTCTTCAGAAAGCTGGTCCGGGACACATTTGAAGACATGGTTAAAAGCGATGCCGGCTTCAATGTTACCTATACCAATGCTGCGGGTGACTTGCAGACGCAGCTCGACCATATTGACAACTTCATCGCGCAGGGAATGAATGCCATTATTGTTCAGCCTGCCGACACGGCGGGCATTGTTCCCGGTATTGAAAAAGCGAATAAAGCCGGCATCCCTGTAATCAGTATCATCAGCAGGAGCGGCGGCGGCGATTCCATCTACATTGGAAACACCTACCTCGACGGCGGCATTATGCAGGCCGAGTACATGATTAAAGCTCTGCCCTCGAATGCTAAAATCGTTTACATGCAAGGGCAGCCCGGTTTTGACCACAGCCGCGACCGCCGCGCGGGTTTTCTTGACACTCTCCGGAAAGCGCGTCCTGACGTTACGCTCCTGGCCGATCAGACCGCCAACTATGACCGTGCCGAGGGCATGAAACTTATGGAAGACTGGATCCAGGCTTATCCGCAGATTGACGGCGTTGTCTGCGGCAACGACCAGATGGCTCTTGGCGCCCTCCAGGCTCTCAGGATGGCTAACCGCGACAGGGACGTGCTGGTTTGCGGCGTTGACGCCACGGATGAAGCCTGCCAGGAAATCAAGAAAGGCGGCATGGCGATGACAGTGCTCCAGAGCGCTCCTCTTGAAGCCCAGGGCTGCTACGATGTCCTGAAGAGTCTGAGGGCGGGCGAGTCTGTGCCCAAGGATTTTATAATCCCGCAGATTCCGGTTACCAAGGATAATGTGGATGAATACCTGAAAAATTAAAGGAAGTGTAAAATGGCGTTAATTGCTCAGGCTAAAGACCCTGCCACAATGCAGACTGCGGCGGGGTACCCGGAAGTAAAGTCGATGGCGACCGCGTTCAGGTTTTCCCAAAAAGAGACCGGCTGCCTGCGAAAGCTGGGCGCTTTGGTAACTGAAATCTCCCAGCGTCCGGACATGGCCAAAAAGAAAACCCTCTGGACGGCCCATAACGACCTTAAAACCACAGACCCGCTTGTGTTTATCGATCCGGAAAACGGCTGGAATGAGATAATTGACGCCAAAACCCTGGTTAGCGAGGACCCGCTGGCCAGGGTCTGGGAGATGTCCCTGCGCAAGCAGATTTTTTGGGCGGACGGCATGAGGGATGACAAGGTTATTGAGGGCTACTTTGACGTTCCCTACAGTTACAGCGACGACGGCTGGGGCCTGGAGCTTGGCAAGGTAGGCGGCGAAAACGGCGGCTCGTACAAAGTCGTCCAGGCCCTCAGGGACTACGACTCGGACTTTGCCAAAATTCACTATCCCAATATCACCATCGACTGGGAACAGTCCTTGAGACTGATGGAGCTTGCCCACGCTACCTTTGACGGAATCCTGAAAGTCCGCCGCAAAAACACCTGGTGGTGGACTTTGGGAATGTGCTGGGACTTTGTCAACATTCGCGGATTCGAGGATTTTATGGCGGACATTATTGCCGAGCCGGAGAACTTCCACAGCATGATGAACCTTCTCTGCGAAGGGAAACTCAGGATGCTTGATTTCCTGGAGCAAAACGAACTCCTCGCCCTCAACACCGGCGGCACCTATGTCGGCTCGGGCGGCTTCGGTTACACCGGAGATCTTCCGCGCCCCGGCTATGACGGTTATGTTACCACAATGGATATGTGGGGCTTTGTCGACTCCCAGGAGACTGTACGGATAAACCCGGATCAATACGGCGAGTTTATCCTCCCCTACCACAAACGCGTCGCCAGCCGTTTCGGCCTTAACTGCTACGGCTGCTGTGAGCCGTATGATCCGCGCTGGAAGTACGTCCGGGAATTGCCGCGCCTCCGCCGTGTGTCGGTAAGCCCCTGGGCGGACTGGTCAACAGTGCCGGAAAAACTCGGCAAAAACTACATCGCGAGCGTAAAGCCCATGCCTACGCCCCTTGCAATGGAAACAATGGACGAGGACGCCGTCCGCCAGGACTGCCGCAGGGCTGCGGAGCAGACGAAGGGCGGCGTATGCGAGTTTATCATGAAGGACAACAATACCCTTGGCCGCAATCCCCGCAACGCAACACGATGGGTAGAAATCATGCGCGAGGAAATAGACAGGGCCTATTAACACTGTTTCGCATAATCTCCGCCGCGCGGCCTGATGCCAGCCGCGCAAGGGATTGGAGGGGTGCCGCCCCGCAGGGGCGAAAGCAGCCACGGCGCGGAGCGCCGGGGCCGGAGCGGGCCGCTATGGCGGACACGCGGAGCCCCGAAAAGCCCGGTTTCCGGCGCGAAGCGCCGGAAATGCGCCCGAATTTTAAAAAACCTTCGTGATGTTAAATTCCTTCAAATCCTGCGGGCCAGGTTTAGCCCGCCAGCGCCGGTGCGTATAAAATTATGGCGGATCAGATCTCCAAAAAAAATACGATAGTTATAATTTTATAGAAAATTTCGATAGATGTTTGAAAATAAAGAATGCCATGTTTGTATGGAAATTCATTGGCCTGTATTGAAACAGCCTGGAGTTTGGGAGCCGCCTGGACGGCGGCTGATGTTATAGCGGGTTTCCGGAGGCAAAATATGGCGGTAAAAGAATCACAGTCCCAAATGGAATTTTGGGCGGACTATGGCAAACAGTATGGGGAAAAGGTCCTTGCTTATGTTTTGGGGAAGTACCTTTCGGGCTGGCCGGATTATAGATACTCCCTCCACGGAATCCTCATTGCCACCAGCGGCGGTTTCCGTTTTCAGCACTTTCCCCAGGAAAGGCGGCTCTTGAGCCAGCCCAGGGCGATTCCCGAAGATGAGATCCCCAGGGAGAAAACCATTTTTATTCCCCGGAACCAGATTCTCTCCGCGGATATTCGTTTGGAAAAAAGCTGGGTGAAAAAAATATTTGCCTATTGCCCGCCCATACTGGTAATCCGGTATCGCCATAGCGATCCCCGAAACCCGGAGCAGGAGTCCGCGGGCCTGCTGCTGGCGGAAGCATACCAGCCGGCAAGGGTTTTGATTTCCGCTTTGGCCGGCAGCGCCGGGAAAGAGGCTACCGGCTGATCCGCCCGCCGGTTCCCGCGGGGCCGGGCTTCCTGCGGTAATCGCGGGGGGTCATTCCCGTGATTTTATTAAATGTTTCCGTGTAGTAACTTGCGCTGCTGAACCCGCAGCGCCCCGCGACTTCGGTGATGCTCATTCCGGTATCGGTAAGGAGCTTGGTGCTTTTCCTTATACGGTAATGCAGCAAATACTCAAAAATCGTCTGGCGCAGGATTTGTTTAAAGAGACGGCAGCATTTGCTGCGGCACATCATGCCGGAAGCGGCGATATCGTCCAGGGTGATTCTTTCCGTGTAATGCGCCTGGATAAACCCTATCATTTTCTTGAGGCTTTTCACCAATTCCGTTCTTCCCGCGGGGGTCCCTGTTTCAGCCGGGGCATTCTTGTAAAAGAGGGACCACAAAAAGAAGAACCGGCTTTGAAGGTACAATTCATACCCGTCGCTCTGTTCCCGGGCCGCGCGGGTAAGGTCCGTTAAACAGGAAAGGGCCCGGCGCTGCCAGCCGGTTTCGGGAGACAGGACCAGGGCGTCCCTTTCGGGATCGTAGAGGAAGGAATCGACAAAGCGGCTTTCAATATAGGCGTTGCACCGGAGCAGGGACGGGTGCAATTGAAGGCAGGTGAAGCGGCAGTCATGGACGCTTTTCGTACCGGGACCGCCGGCATGAATACGGTTGGAATTCACGAAGATCCCCATTCCCTTTGAAAGCTGGTAGGTAATATCGTTGACAAAGTAGGACAGCGTTCCTTCGGTGACGATCGTGAATTCCAGTTCCTCGTGCCAATGGCAGTAGGCGTTATAATTTACACACTGATCCAGCCGGAGGGCCATCGAAGCAACCTGGAGATCCGGCGAAGTGTACTGGATAACTTCCGAAAGATCCTCCCGTACTATTATTCGGGACATAATCTTCTCCAAACAATACAATCGTTATAATTTTATAGAATATCCTGGTAATCGTAATGAGGCAAGAGGCG
>JAIRZS010000030.1 GCA_031267115.1 Treponema sp. | reverse complement strand
TAAGCCTTGCAGCGCGCCCGCGCGGCGTCAAAAGCGTCCCAGGTTTCTTTGTTCATGCCCCAATAGTACCGCATCCGGGGGAAAGTGTCGCGGTCCGGAATTCGGGCGCATCCTGCCGCACCGGGCCTCCGGCCCTCCGCGCCAGGACCGGGCTTTGCGGGGTTCCGCTTCGCTCCATTCCCTCGCTGCGCTTCGGGAACGCTCCGCGCCCCTCCAATCCCTTGCGCGTGAAGAATTTTACCGCTATATATCTTACCGCAAAGTCGAGACAGGTGCCAGGCACCAAATTTCCGGATAAATTTTTATCGAAAAAAAGAGTGCCTAGCACCTTGTTTTCTCGGCGGATATATGGCATTACAAGCTATGCGCGGCTTTCTGGTTCACGCCTGGGCGGATCACCGCCGGGACCGGCTTTACTTTGCAGGCCGGCTTGAAGACGGCCGTTCCTTTGCCGTCATCGAAAAAAACTGGCGGCCCTCGTTCCACGTATACGAAAGCGATTTAAAACGCTGCGAAGCGCTGCTGCCGCGCCTTGGCTGCCAGGTTTCTCCCGGGGAACTGGAGGATTTTTCGGGCAGGGAAAAGCTTGCCCTGCTCCGCTTCGCGCGTTTCGCGGATAGAAGCGCCGCCCTGAAGAAGCTTGAACAGACGGGCATCAGCTCCCCTGACGGCGACACAAAGCCCGCCGAGGCTTTTCTGGCAAGCCGTTATATCCGGGGGCCGGTGGAAATCCGGGGGGAGTCCCGGGCCGGGCGGGAAGTGGCCCTGGTATTTACCGGCGCGGAACTGCTGCCGGCGGAGGGGCCGGTAAAGGCGGCCCTGAAAATAGCCTCCGTCGATATTGAAACCGATACCCGCGACAACTCCGTCCGCGCGGTGGGGATAAGTCTGGCCGATTCAAATTTCGCCGATTTTTCGGGCCATGTCCGCGTACTCGCGCTGCCCCCGGTTTCCGGGAAAGCGCCGCCCGCCGGGGGGACGGGAACCGCCGCGCGGGTTTACCGGCACAAGGACGAGCGTTCCCTGCTTGAGGCCTTTGTACAGGATATACGGAAACTGGACCCGGACCTGCTTACCGGCTGGAATTTCCTGGATTTCGATTTTCCCCATCTTTCCGCCCGCTGTGAAAAACTGGGGGTACCTTTTGCCCTGGGCAGGGCGGGGGAGCAGGCGAAATTTTTTGCCGGGGAGGCCGACTGGCTCCGGCGCAGGCGTTCCGCCGCGGCGCTGGTTCCGGGCCGGCAGGTGGTGGACGCCCTGCGCGTGACCCGTTCCGGCCCGCGCGGATGGGGGCCGGGTGGTTATGCGGATTTTACCCTGGAAACAGTGGCCCGGACCATACTCGGCGAGGGGAAAACCGTCGCCTTCCGGGGAAAGAGAAAAATAGAGGAACTGGACAGCCTCTATGCCGCCGATCCCGAAACCTTCGGGCAGTACTGCTACCGGGACGCGGAACTGGTACTCAGGATACTCGCCGCGACCGGCCTTTTCAGCCTGACCATGGAACGGGCAAGCCTTACCGGGGTTTCCCTTGACAAGGCATGGACCAGCGTGGCGAGCTTCGAGCGGATTTACGCCCTTGAACTGCGCAGGCGGGGAATCGCCCCGCCGCCGGGCGGCGCCGCAGGCCGGGATGTTTCCGGGGCGGCGGGCGGGACCGTGCTTGATCCCCTGCCCGGCTTTTTCCCCAATGTGGCGGTCTTTGATTTCCGCAGCCTCTACCCGACCATTATGCGTACCTTTAATATTGACCCGCTGGCCCACGAGAGGGCCGCCCTGCGCCCGGCCAATATCATTACCGCGCCGAACGGGGCCGCTTTTACGCGGGAGCCGGGGGCGCTGCCGGAACTTATCTCCGGGTATTTTGCCTCCCGGCGCAAGGCCCTTGACGCGGGAGACGAGACTGCGGCGTTTGTGTATAAGATACTGATGAACAGCTTTTACGGCGTCCTGGGAACCGCGTCCTGCCGTTACGGCCGCACCGAGCTCGCCGGGGCGATAACCTCTTTTGCTAGGAAATGGCTCTACTTTTCCCGCGACTGGTTTGCCGGGAAAGGCTACCGCGTCCTGTACGGGGATACGGATTCGCTTTTCGTTGAAACCGGCCTGGGGGACAATGCGGCCTGGGGTGAATTTCAGGAACTCTGCGCGGCCCTGGCGGGGGAGCTTAACCTTGCCCTTGCCGGGGAAATAAGAAAGGAATACGGCCTGGAATCCTGCATCGAGTTACGCTGCGAAAAAGCGTACCGCCGCCTTCTTATCCCGCCGCTGCGTACCATCCACGACAAGGGGGAAGCCCGCGGCAGGGCCAAGGGGTACGGGGGCTATCTTCTTACGGAGGGGGGGATCCCGGTAGTCGAGGTAAAGGGCATGGAAGCCGTGCGCAGCGATTCTACGCCCCTTGCGCGGCGCGTGCAGGTAGAATTGCTGGAATTGGTTTTCAGGGGGACAGGCGAGGGCGAGTATATAAAATATGTTACGGACGTACTCGGCCAGTTACGCGCCGGAACTCTGGACGCCGAGCTTACGTACCGCAAACGCCTCTCCAGGCCGCCCGAGGCCTACACCGCGGCGACCCCTCCCCAGGTAAAGGCGGCCCGCGCCCTTGGCTGGAAGGGAAAGCGCGGGACAGTGGAATTTGTCTGGACCGTGAACGGCCCCGAACCCAGCGCCGATGAGAGCGGCGAGGCCCTTTCCCACGCGCCCTTTGACTACGATCACTACATCGATTCCCAGGTACTCCCCGTGGCCCAGTCCATAGCCGCCGCGCTGGGCTGGCGCCGCGAAATATTCCCCCAGAAGGGGAAGAACCGCGACGCCCTGCAAAGCGGCCAGCTGGAACTGGAACTATGAGACTTAGAGCATATCCGGGAATGAGGCCTGGATGGGCCGGGATCAGGTTTCTCCAAATAATTTGACTGCGTGGTAAAAAATCTTTATTGCCGGGAATTGCCGCAAGGCGGCCTTCCGTGTTACGCTGTTTCCATGGAAGTCATCCGCGCCGGGGTTTTGGGTTACTGCATGGGGGTCCGGCGGGCGGTGGAACTTGCCTACGGCGAGGCCGCGAAATCCGCGTCTTCAGGCAGGCGCGTCTATACTGTGGGCCCCCTTATCCACAACCCCCAGGTGCTGGAAGATCTGCGCCGGCGGGGGGTGGAAGCCCTGGACGGGGCGGGCCTTCCCGGCGATTTAAGCGGTTCCATTGTTATTATCCGCGCCCACGGAATTACCCCGGAACTGGAGGCGGAGCTTGTCCGGCGCGGCGCGTCCATAAGGGACGCTACCTGCCCCAAAGTCAAGGCCAGCCAGATGAAGGCCCGCTCCCTTTGCCGGGCGGGCTGCCGGCTTTTCCTCGCCGGGGAAAGGCGGCACGGCGAAGTAATCGGCATCCAGGGATACGCCCCGGACTGCGTCATTGTCGCCGGCCGGGACGAGGCGGAAAGAGAAGCCGCCGCCCTTGCCCGGGAAAACAGCGCAGCCCCGGTGAAAACGGCCCTTATTGCCCAGACCACCTTTTCCCCGGAAGAGTTCCGCGCCATTGCCGGCGGGATAGCCCGCCATCTGCCCGGAACCGAAATTATCAATACTATATGCCCTGCAACCAGGGACCGCCAGGAAAGCCTTAGATCCCTCTGTTCCGGGGTAGACGCCGTGGTCATTGCCGGGGGCCGCGATTCGGCCAATACCCGCAGGCTCTTCGCTATAGCGGAAGCCTGCGGCAAACCGGCCTGGCTTGTTGAAGACGCCGCGGCCGTCCCCCGCGAAGCCGCCGCCTTT
>JAIRZS010000006.1 GCA_031267115.1 Treponema sp. | reverse complement strand
TACAGATCCCGGCTAAAGACAGTGCCGAGCAGGGAGGGGAGGGCCCGTTCCATGTCCGCGTGCCAAAGCTGTTCCTGCGAAGGGTTTATGTCGTGGGTAATAAGCCCGTAGCTGTTCATCGTTTTTATCGCGCTGTTTTCAAGGTCCAGGATAGAAGAACTGATGCCCCGTTCTATATTCTCCGTAATTTCGATAAGCCTGGGCTTGTACTCGTCGGGGACGGCCCGCCAGCCTTGCTGGTTAAGTACAATGCCCCCCAGGACGGGCGCCAGGTTAAGCGCCGTCATGTGCCTGGCGACGCCGAAAAGCTGAAGCGACCCCGTATAAACGGGACTCAGGTACACCGCGTCAATGACCCCGCTGTTAAGGCCGACCAGCATGTCGTTCAAACCCTGGGGGACCACCTGGTACCCCATTATTTTAAAGGCCTGGATCAATTCGGGCGACGAGGGGGGCGCCCCCACCTTCTGCCGCTTCAGTTCAGCGGGTACAAGGGCGGGGGACCGGGAAAATATTCTGAGCCAGCCGGCCTTGGCCCAGGCAAGCATATAAAAACCTGCCTTGCTGATACTGGCGTCCAGTTCCGGCTTAAAGGCATCCAGCGCCAGCGCCAGTTCCTCCTCGTCCCTGATCAGGAAGGGCGCGCTTAGCGACATAACATCAGGGGATATAAGGCCGATGCCGACGGATGTAAGGACGGCCCCCTGAATCTGGTTGAGTCTGAGCTTGCGGATCACATCGTCCTCTTCCCCGACAATGCCGCCATGGTAAATAACAAGTTCAACATTGCCGTTGGTAGCCTCGGACCATTCCCGCGCCATGTTGTTCAGGGCCTGGCCCCAGACGGTATTTTCCGGAACCAGGGAGGCGATTTTAAGGACGACTTTCCTCCGCTGCGCAAAGGCAGGAAAAGAAATACAAGCTGCCAACGTTAAAAACAGAACCAAAACACAAAAGGTTTTTCGCCGGAGCATCACAGTCTTCCTTTTTTCGATGGTCCGAAAAATCCGAATAAACTTCCGCAGAGGCCGCCGACAATGTGCGCGAACTCGGAAATATTGTCCTGACGGAATGAATTGAATACTTCCCTGCCTATGTAAAGAATCAGAATCAGAATAAAGGTAAGCGGTATTTCCCCCTCGCTAAAGTTGGTAAACGAGGCGAGCAGTATCATCATAAACACCACCCCCGAAGCGCCCATCAGGTAACTGGGAAAGATCAGCACATTAAGGATGCCGGTGATCAGCGCGGTAAGGACGATCATCAAAAACAGCCCCCGCGATCCGTAATTCGCCTCCAGTATGGGGCCGATAAGCAGGATCAGGCTAAAGTTGGATATCAGGTGGTTCCAGTCCGCGTGGCCTATGACATGGGTAAAGAGCGTGATCCAGCAGCGGGCGTTCGCTGCCGAAAAACTTCCCCTGGGGCCCACCGCGAACCAGGACTGGGAAATACCCCGCAGAATGGTCTGGTTAAGGATAAGGACAGCAGCGCATACAAAGGCAAATGTAAGCGTAGTAGGCGCGTTGTATTTTATTTTCATTTTCTGCTTTTCCCCTTTTTTGTACTTAGTAAAATTTCTATCGGACAATGATCCGAACCCTGCACATCGTTTCTGATAACTGATTTTTTTACCCTGTCCATAAAGGAACGGTTCACGCAATGGTAGTCGATTCTCCACCCCACGTTCCTTTTCCGCGCTTCCATCCGGTAGGACCACCAACTGTAATGACCCGTCTCGCCGGGGTGCTGTTCCCGGAATGTGTCCGCGTACCCTGCGGCGGTAAAGCTGTCCATCCAGGCGCGTTCCTCCGGCAGATAACCGGCATTGCTCTCGTTTTCCCTGGGCCGGGCGAGGTCGATAGAGGTGTGGGCGATGTTGTAGTCCCCGCAGAGGACGACGTTGCGGCCGGCGGCAACCAGCCTGTCGCAGAGTTCCAGCATAGCCGCGCAGAAATCGAGCTTATAGCCGAGCCGCGCCCCCGCGTCCTGGGAATTGGGAAAATAAGCGCAGATAAGCACAAAATCGCCGTAATCCGCCTGAAGCACCCGCCCTTCGTCATCAAACGCGGCGAGGCCCAGGGGGGTTACGGACCGGGGGCGGGTTTTGCTGTAAATCGCGGTTCCCGAATAGCCCCTGCGTTTCGCTGAAGCCCAATAATCGTGATAAACCGCCCCGTTGCCCGCCTTTAAATTGAGCAGATCTTCCGACAGCTGCGCGGGGTCGGCCTTGGTCTCCTGGATGCAGAGAATATCGGGAGATTCCTGCCTGACCCATTCGGCGAAACCCCGCTTTTCCACCGCCCTGATCCCGTTTACATTCCAGGATACTATCCGCATCATTACCTCCGCAGCGTGTATTCCGGTTACCGCCCCGTTATTCTCTTTTCATTCTATCATGGGCGTCAATTTCCTGGAAGGCATCTAAAAGGAAGGGGTTGAGGAAAAGCAGGCCCCCGCCGGTCAGCGCCGTCCGGTCCTTCCGGAAGAGGCCCCGCTCCTGCCAGGCGGCTATAGTACCGGGGATAGTCTCCCCTATCCCCCGGCCAAAGCGCCTTTGAAACAGCTCCCCGTCCGGCCCCCCGGCAAGGCGGAAACCCATGAGAAGTGTTTCCTTTATCAGGACGGCGCGGCCAAGCGGTTCTTCAGTTACGGGCGGCCAGCCGCCGGGGTATCCGGGGCCGCCGGTACAGGTATTGCCGTCCAGGGAATCGCCGTTACGGGTACTGCCGGCGCGGCGGTTAAGCCACGCCCCGGTATCGGCCTTTACGGTATAGCGCAGGCCCGTCCCGGTACGGTCGTTGATAATTGTCCCGGACGCGCCGGGCCCCAGGGCAAGCCAGTTTTCCATACGCCAGTAACGGATATTGTGGCGCGATTCTTTTCCGGGGAGCGAGAAGTTGGATAC
>JAIRZS010000327.1 GCA_031267115.1 Treponema sp. | reverse complement strand
GCGAAAACAAAATCCTGGAGTGGCAGAAGGAATTCGCAGGCGGAATCCGGATAATCCCCCGGCCCCGGCCGCCTTTCTATAATGGAAAGCTCGCAAAAAGGCGCCAAACTCTTTTCCAGATGGAGAAAATGCCCGATTACCGCGACCTTTTTCCCCGCTGCCCGGTCCCGCCAGGCGCCGAAAGCCTCGGTATCCCCCCGTTCCAGGGCCTCCGCCACAAATTCGCGCTCCGGGGAGTTCCAGTACGCGCTGATCGCCGCCATCCCCAGGCTCGCCTCGACAAAATTCCAGGATTTTGCCGCCTCCGCCAGCTCCGCCAGCGGCATCCCCCCGCAAAAAGGCCCGTCCTGGGGCAGGGAAAGAACATTCGGGCGCGTATCCTCGTGAAGGGTCATCGCAAGCCCCACGCCCTTCCCCGAGCGCACCATGGTCCAGTGTTCGCCCGGAACAGCCTCGTCCACCCGGAGATCCGGGGCTATGCCTCCAATCAGCGTGTCGTAAAGCTCCCACATCCCGCGCCTCCTCCGCAAACCAACCCAAACAGGACCAAGTAATACCACATTACACCCCCCTTAATCAAGCGGATTCGTTAAACGCTCAGTGTTTTTGTATTGAGATTCCGAATCCGGGCGCATTTCCGGCCCTTCGCGCCGGAAACCGGGCTATCCGCTCCAATAAAAACGCCGCGCGTTTTTATTCCGCTTCTATCCCTTACGCGGCTGCCGCCCCTCTGAAGCTTCCACGGCTAAATTTTTAACCGCAAAGTCGAAAAAGTAAAAGAAGTGGAAGAAGTATTAAAAAGGAGGCCAAAGAAAGGACCTCAGAGCAAAAACTTTTTCGACTTCGCGGTGAAAACCCTTAAATAAACGCATAGGGGGAATTACCCCCGGAATGTTAAATTGCCGGAAGCTTTCCCCGGCTCTCCCGGTGATGGGGATCGGTTTCGGTATCGATTATGTAGTGGCCGAAAGCGTTCAGCACCGTGGTTTGGCAGTACCTGGTTACCCTGACCGTGGAAAGATCGTAAAGGTGGATGTGGCCGTGGACCAGGTATCCGGGCTTAAAGGTCCGCATAAACCAGAGGAAAGACCGGAAACCCCGGTGGCAGAGATCCTCCTTGTCGTGGATCCCCTCGGGAGCCGCGTGGGTCAGGAGCACGTCCAGATAGCGGCCGCGAAAAATCCGGTTAAAAAGCAGTACGGGTATTTTTGCGATAATTTTGCAAAACATCCCGAAATCGGAAAACTGGTTTTCCCCGCGGTTGTACTTCATGGAACCCCCCAGGCCCATGATGATAAGGCCTTCTTCCCGGCGTACCCTGGAATCAATATGGGTGGCGCCGGAAAAATGCCCCTCCGGGAAGAATTCCATGCTCGCAAAGCCCTTGTTCCGGGCATAGCAGCCGTATTCCTGCAGGTTATGGTTGCCGAATACAAAGAACAGCGGCTTGTTCAGGGAAGAAACGATAAATTCAAGGTAATCCATGGGAAGATCCCCCGCGCTCAGGACCATATCCACATCGGAAAACCGTTCTTTTATGGATGATGAATAAACCAAAGGATCGATTTGGTCCGATACGCAGAGTATCTTCATGGCTGCATCATTCCCTGACACGCATGTCCGTTCCAACCTGTGCGGCTGCATGGCCGCGCTTTTAAGCCGGGCAGGGGCAAGTTCCCTGACAAAACGACCGATAATGTATTAGTATTATATTCAGGCACGCTGTTTTAAAACCCGGCATTTTGAAATAATACGGTTTTTACTATAATATACATACGGCGGCCGTCCGTGTCAAATCCCGGAGGGAAATGGTGAACAGGTTTTTGCGGCATTATACGGCTAATTTTTGTTTGGACGCGCGAAAAATAGCGGTGATTTTATTGATTCCGGCAGTATTCCCCCTGGCGGCCCAGAGCAATTTTTCCCGGGGGGAAAATCTTTTTATGCAAAACAGGCCCGCCGAAGCCCTGCCGGCCCTGGCGGCGGCGGCGGAAGAAGACCCCGCCAATGTAAAGGCCTACCTTTACCTGGCCGTAGTCTACCTCCAGCTCGACCGGAGCGACGACGCCATTGCCACCTACCTGAAGGTACTCCCGAGGGGCGGCGCCGAAACCCCCCAAATCGCCTATAACCTGGGAAACATCTACTACGGCAGGGGCAGCGCGGAAATGGCGGTCAAATACTATACCCAGGCCATAAGCGCGGACCCCGCCTATGCATCGGCCTATCTTAACCGGGCCAACGCGCTGCTGCGCTCCGGCTCCCAAAAAGAGGCGCTTTCCGATTACGAATACTACCTTACCCTGGAGCCCCATTCGGCAAAACGGCCCCGGATCGAACAGCTTGTCGCGTTTATCAACGAGGAATTTGCCGAGGCCGAACGGCAGCGCCTCCTGGAAGAACAGCGGCGGCTGGAAGCCGAAGCGCAGGCCAGGGCCGAGGCGGAACGGAAGCAGCGGCTTCTGGAGGAGGTTTCGGCCTCGCTGCAGGCCGCGGCGGATGAAACCCAGGGCCTTTCCGCGGGGAGCGAGGGCATGCTTGACTATGAAGGGGAATTTGAACTGGCGGAGTGAAATCCGGCGGTTAGCAAAAATGGAGTTGACTATTCAGCCATCTGCGGGGGATAGCGAAAATCGGCGGAATGAAGGGGCTTTTAGCCCCGAAATGAGCCGATTGGGAGCGAAAGGGGGTACCCCCTTTTGTTAAAGCATTTGAGAACAAGAAAAGTTCTGAAATCACGCTATGACTGAACAGTTACAAATGGAGTTGGGAAATAAATGGTAAACAAGAAAGTGATCATCATCGCGGCGGCGGTTGCAGCGGCGGTACTGCTATGTGCGGGCATTGTATTCCTGGCCAGGGGAAACAGCGAAAAGAGCCGCCTTCAGAATATTCTGATCCTGGCGGAAGACTATATAGCCCAGGATGAATACCAGCGGGCGCTTGCCCTTCTGGAAGGGATACTTATCGAGGACCCCGGTAACGAGGCGGCCAAACTGCTCCGGGACGAGGCCCTGCAAAAACAGCGCGAAAGCCGGAACGCCGCCCAGGCCAGGGCCGGGGAGACAGCCCCCGCCCCGGACGGCTCCCTTGACGCGGCCATGCAGGCGATACAGGCCATGCAGGCACAGTCCCTGGCGGCCCAGGAGCGCCTTGCCCTTGAGCGGTCGCGGATGGAAGTGAACGCCGCATCTTCCCGCGCCGAAGCCGAGGCTGAACGGCTGGCCGCGGCTGCCGCCGAGGAGGAGCGGAAACGGGCGCAGGCCGAGGAAATGGCCAGGGCTTCCCGGGAAACCCAGGAAAAGATGAGGGCGGTAAACGAGCTTGTGGACCGGGGCCGCGGCGCGCTCAGGTCCGGGGACATTCCCTCAGCCGAGGCGGCCTTCCGGGACGCGCTTGGAAAGATGCCCGCCGGGGAAAGCCGCTTTGACGCCGGCATCCGCAGCGGGATAGCGAGCGCCTATTACGAATTGTCCGCCAACCAGGACGCCCCGCAGGAAGTGAGGAACGAGGCGCGCAGGCACGCCGGCGATTACGCCCGCGCTTCAATCGAGCGGGACAGGTCCCAGGCCCAGCCCCACTATACCCTGGGGAAAATATCCGGCGATCTAAGGCAGTGGGAAAATGCGAGGGACGAGTTCAAAGAAGCGGTACGCCTTGAAGGGAGTAATTTTGCCTATTTTACGGAACTGGCCCGGGCGCATTTTAACACCGCCAATTTCACGGAAGCGGTACGGGCCTATGAATCCGCGGTACAGATCAACCCCGGCTCGGAATCCTCCTGGTACAATCTGGGCGCCGCCTACGGCCGCCTGGGGAGGCAGGACAACGCGCTTGCCGCTTACCGCAGGGCGATCGGGGCAAAGCCCGACTACGCGGCGGCCCACCGGCAGATAGGCTATGTCCTCTCGGCAAAGGGGGACAAGGCCGGGGCTATCGAGGCTTACAAGCGCTGCCTGCTCTACGATCCCGGCAACCTGGCGGCCCTGAGGGAACTGGGGGCCGCGCAGAACGGTTCGGGCGATTATTCCGGGGCGGAGGCTTCTTTTAGCCGGGCGCTGGCCCTTGCCCCGGACGACGATCAGACCAACTACAACATGGCCCTGGTAAAGATAGAACTGAAAAAATACAGCGAGGCCCGCGCTTTTTCCGAAAAGGCAGCCGCCGCAGCCCCTTCAAAGGCGCTGTACCCCTACACCTTGGGCCTGGCCTGCGAAGCGGCCGGGGACGAAGACGGGGCCATTGCGGCCTACGCCAGAGCGGCCTCGCTTGACCAGAAATACGTGCGGCCCCGGATAAACCTGGGAAAGATATTTATCGCCAACAATCTGCCCAACCAGGCGCTGACCCTGCTTTTGGAGGCCTACCGGGCGGAACCATCTTCTTTCGAGGTAAACAACAACTTGGGGGCGGCTTACCAAAAGCTGGAAGACTGGGGGCGGAGCGTGGAGCATTACGAAAAAGCTATCACTGCGGAGCCGAACAACGCTACAACGCGCCTCAACCTGGCGCGGGCCCACATAGGCGCGTCCAACTTTAACAAGGCCCGCGACCAGTACCGGGAAACCCTGCGGCTTGCCCCGGATAACGCCGACGCCCTGTTCGAACTGGGGAAAGCCTATGTCAGCCTGGGCGACGCGACATCGGCAAAACAGCAGCTGGAGGTTCTTTTAAGGACAAGCCCCAATTATCCGGGAAAAGCCGAGGCCGAGAGGATTCTGGCGGGATTATGAGCGAGCCTATCCAGCCGCCCCCGAAACTGGTGCAGAACGCGGTTTTCGGGGCCATACTGATAATACTGTTCCTGCTGGTGTGCCGGCTTCTCTCTTATTTCTTTTCCGTATTATTATGGTCCATCCTGTTTTATATACTGCTGGGGCCGGTTCACCAGCGGATTATCCGCAACATGAATTTCTCCACTTTCCGGGGGAAAATCATAAAGAACGCGCTGGCGGCGGCCTTTTCGCTGGGGACCATTTTCCTTATCCTAATCCCCCTGGTTTTTGTGGGCTTCCAGTTTTACCGGCAGATCATGGACCTTATCCGCAGCGCGAGGGATTTTCTTTACAGCAACCCGGGGATATTCAGCGATACCCTGGTCCGCGCGTCGGACTTTATCGAGGATATGAGTTCCGGCCTTATAGCAATCGATCCGCAGGAACTCAGGGTACGCCTGATCCAGCTTCTGAGCCAGAGTCTCCAGGGGGCGCTTTATACAAGCAGTACCATCGCGCGAAATGTCGGCGCTTTCGGAGTCGGAATTGTGTTTATGCTTTTCTGCCTCTTTTTCTTTTACCTTGACGGCCCCTATCTTGCCCGGCTTGTAAAACACACCATCCCCATACGCAGGGAATACATGTCCGCCCTGATAACAAAGTTCAAGGACATTACCCGTAATCTGTTTCTGGGGTACATCATCGTGGCCCTGGTGCAGGCGGTAATGGGCTATATCATTTTCAGCATCTTCCGGGTAAAGGGCGCCCTGGTCTTCGCCGCGCTGGTGCTTATCTGCGCCTTCGTGCCCATGTTCGGCGCGGGGCTGGTGTGGTTCCCCCTCGGCGTGATCCGCATCGCGTCGGGCAGAATACTCGAGGGCATTGTATTCCTCGCGGTTTCCGGCTTTTTTATTTCAACCCTGGACAATTTCCTGCGCCCCATGTTCCTGCAAAACCGGATACAGCTCCACCCCCTGGTAATCTTTCTGGCGATTCTCGGGGGGGTATCGTCTTTCGGCTTTAACGGCCTTATCCTGGGGCCCATGGTAGTGATTCTGTTTTTAACGGTCCTGGATTTATTCCTTACGGAACACAGCATCAATTTTGAGTAGTTACATTAGGAGCGGCATGATGAACGCGATTATCACTGTAGTGGGGACCGATCAGGTAGGCATTATCGCGAAGGTAAGCGGGTTTCTCGCGGAGCGGAATATCAATATCGCGGATATCAGCCAGACCATACTTTCGGGTAATTTTGTCATGATGATGATGGTGGAATTTTCCCCTTCCAGCAAACCCCTGGAAGAGGTCAAGAAAGAAGCGGCATCCCTGGGCGAATCCCTCGATGTTTCCATCAGCATTATGCACGAGAAAGTCTTTTCGGCCATGCACCGCATCTAAGAAAACAGGTATACGGGTACAATTATGCTGTTTACGCCTTTTGAAATAAAAGAAACGGTAGATATGTTTATGCGCTACAAGCTCGACATACGGGCCATTACCCTGGGAGTGTCGCTGCTTGACTGCGCCGCCGCGGCCGGGGCCGAATGCCGCAGGCGTATCCGGGAAAAGATCCTGCGGACAGCCGGAAAACTTGTTTCCGCAGGGCGGGCCATCGAAAGCGAGTACGGCATACCGATTATCAACAAGCGCCTTGCCGTAACGCCCATAGCTTTAGTGGCGGGTTCTACCGGCGATACCGACTATACCCCTTACGCGAAAACGCTGGACGAAGCGGCGGAAGAGCTGGGCATTGACTTTGTGGGCGGCTTTTCCGCGCTGGTGCAGAAGGGCTTTTCCGAAAGCGACAAACGCCTTATCGATTCCATACCCGACGCCCTGGCCGCCACCGGGCGGGTCTGCTCCTCGGTGAACGCGGCAAGCAGCAAGAGCGGCATCAACATGGACGCCGTGCGCCGTATGGGGCTTGTGATCAGGGAAACGGCGGAAAAGACCGGGGACCGCGACGGGATAGGCTGCGCGAAACTTGTAGTCTTCTGCAACGCGCCCGAGGACAACCCCTTCATGGCCGGCGCATTCCACGGCCCCGGCGAAGGAGAAAGCTGCCTGAACGTAGGCGTTTCCGGCCCCGGCGTGGTAAAGGCGGCCCTTGAATCCCACAAAGACGCGAATTTTGACGAACTTGCGGATATCATCAAGAAAACCGCCTTCAAGATAACCAGGATGGGCCAGCTTGTCGGCATGGAAGCCGCCGAACGCCTCGGCGTGCCTTTCGGAATACTGGACCTGTCCCTCGCGCCGACCCCCGCCGTGGGGGATTCAGTCGCCCGCATACTGGAGGAGATGGGCCTTGAAGCCGCCGGGACCCACGGCACAACCGCCGCCCTCGCCATGCTCACCGACATGGTCAAGAAAGGCGGGGTAATGGCCTCGACCCATGTCGGCGGCTTTTCCGGGGCCTTTATCCCGGTTTCCGAAGACGAGGGCATGGTCCAGGCGGTACGGAACGGCTCCATCAGCCTTGACAAGCTCGAAGCCATGACATCGGTCTGCTCGGTGGGCCTCGACATGATAGCCCTTCCCGGCGACACAAGCGCCGCCACAATTTCCGCCATTATCGCCGACGAAATGGCTATAGGCATGGTAAACGGCAAAACCACCGCCGTGCGCGTCATCCCCGTACCCGGGAAAAAGGCCGGCGACTGGGCCGAATTCGGCGGCCTTCTGGGCGGCGCACCGGTCATGGCGGTAAACAGCGCGGGAAGCGCGGGCTTCATCAACCGGGGCGGCAGGATCCCCGCGCCCATACACAGCTTCAGAAACTGACCGTGGCGTACTTACTGAATAATTACAAATTTTTTATGCGTTTGGCGTAGAAAAATCGGCATTTCATCTTGACAATTAACCGCCGTTGTGGTTATATTTGTCTTCTGCCGCTCCGGGCGGCGGGCGGGGCCGGAAAGCTCCGCCGGGATATTTGATAAAGTTTTGAACAAATTGTTCAACAAAGGGAAGGGCGCAGGGGGAGGCCTGTTCCGGGGTGTGGTCTTTGAGGGCCGCGCGGCGCCGGGGGGCTTCCCGCGAACGATAATATGGTCAAGCGAGAAGAGGGTTTATGGCGAATGCCTGGGCGTGTCCGGGCGAAGAAGGCCGTGGCAAGCTGCGAAAAGCCGCGGGGAGGAGCAAACATCCTGT
>JAIRZS010000272.1 GCA_031267115.1 Treponema sp. | reverse complement strand
GCCGAATATCTTTTTACCCGGCCCGATTGTACCTTTATGGAGGTAAAGCGGCTTACCGGCAGTGATGAAAAACTCAAGGCCCACGGGAAGGAATACGCGCCGGAAGAAATCCAGGCCATGCTCCTGAAGTATCTGGTCCGCTGTGCGGAAGAGAACCTGAAAGAAAAGATCGACCGCGCGGTAATAACCGTACCGGCCTACTTTACCGACGTGCAGCGGCGGGCAACAACAAAGGCGGGGGAACTGGCGGGCCTGAATGTAGAGCGCATCATCAACGAGCCCACCGCGGCGGCCCTGGACTACGGCCTCTCGAACCTCAAGGAAACCAAGAATGTGCTGGTCTACGACTTGGGCGGCGGTACCCTGGATGTTACGGTGCTTGAACTTTATGAGGGAATCATCGATGTAAAGGCAAGCAGCGGCAACAACCACCTGGGGGGCAAGGATTTTGATGAGATCATCATGCGCCATCTTACCGATCCCGAGGGAGATGAACGGGCCGTCATGCGCCTGAAAAAAGCCGCGGAGGACTGCAAGATCGCCCTGAGCGCCCAAGAGGAGTACAAGGTGTCCCTGCCCTTCCTCCTGACCAGCAAAGAGGGAAAGCCGGTTTCGGTGGAACAGATAGTCCGCCGCGGGGACTTCGAGGAATGGGTCTCGGAAAAGATCGGTTCTACCCGGGACCCCATACGGAGCGCCCTTTCGGACGCAAAGCTTACACCCCAGGATCTGCAGGTCATTCTCCTGGTAGGTGGATCTACACGGATTCCCTGTGTAAAAAAACTGGTAGAGGAGACCCTGGACGCGGTTCCCCGTTCCCTGGTGGACCCCGACCTGACCGTGGCCCGGGGCGCGGCGATTCAGGCGGGGATCATCGAGGGCAGTATCAGCCATGATGATCTGGTACTCACCGATGTCTGCCCCTACACCCTCGGGACCGCTCCCCTGGAAGACGGCTTGTTCGGCAGCCGGAAGGTCTTCGATCCCCTTATCCCGCGGAACACTACGATCCCCACGGAAAAAGCGAAAATCTACCTACCCGCCTCCGATTACCAAACCGAGGTGATCATTGACGTGTTCCAGGGGGAGTCCTCGAACCCGGAGAACAACGAACGGCTTGGTGAAGTCCGGCTTACCGGAATTCCCGCGGCCAAACAGGGAAAAGAGCAGATAGAGGTAACTTTTGGCTATGACATGAACGGCATACTCCAGGTAAAGGCAAGCGTGGTTTCTACCGGCAACCAGGTTTCCGCGGAAATCAGTACCACCGGGGTAAAGGCCCGGCCCCTTTTGGATCTGTCGAAATGGGAGCAGGCGGAGGGAGCGCGGCAACTCCGTCCCCTGATACGCAAGGCGGAAAAACTCATCGCCGCGGACATGGATATAGGCGGAGACATCGGGGTCTTGGTGCAGCGCATCAAAGAGGGGCTCCTGCTGCAAAACAGGGAACAGACCAATGAGCTGCGGGAGAAACTCCTGGCCGTACTCGACGTAATAGAAAAACTGGATAAACTGCAGTGACCGGTTCCGAAATGATATGCCCGGAAACGATAGCCCGGCGCTGTTACCGGCTGGGCCTTGGAGCGGCAAAACGGCGGGATTTAAGAGCCGCCCTCAACTACGCGTCCTTTGCCCGTTCCCTGGATCCCGGCCATGACGGCGCCGCGCGGCTTGCGGAGATCTGCCGCTGCGAACTTGAAGGGGCGGAAGAACCGGCGCTTGAGGGGCTTATGTCCCTCATACGGCAAAAGAAGTGGAAGGCGGCAGCAGCGGCGGCAAAACGGCTCCCCCATCAAAGCGTATGGCTCCTTGGTATACAGGGCTGCCTTTGGGCCCTGGCAAAACGTTATAACTCCGCGATCTATTGTTTTACCGGGGTCCTGGCAAGGGATCGGGGGAACCTACTTGCCGTGAACGCCCTGGCCGAACTCGGCCGGCGGCAAAAGTCTTTTTGGAGGTCCATTTGCTTCTCTTTGACGAAGTAAAAAAGAGTTACTACGAGACCCTGGGGGTAGCGAGAACCGCCGGAAATGACGAAATAAAGCGGGCATATTTCGGCATGGTACGCAAGTATCAGCCTGACCGCTCCCCCAACGAATTTAAGGAGATCCGCGCCGCCTACGAAACCCTCAGCGACAAGCAAAAACGCTCCGAATACGATGCCATCGGCAAGCTGCCCCCTTCCGTCGCCCCTCTTTTCCACGAAGCCCAGCGGCTTGACCATTTCGGCAGGAACAACAAGGCTGCGGAATTGTACCAGACGATTCTGAAACGCCACCCCGATTTAGACAGTGTAAGGGAACAATATGCCAGGTCCCTCTCGGAGGACGACAAACCCGGTAAAGCCGCCGAAGTTTGGGAAGAGCTCTGCCGCAGACAGCCCGGCAACCCCCTTTACGCACAGGAACTGTGTCAGAATTATGCCGACCGCGGCTGGCACAAGAAGGCCCTGGCGGAAATACAACGGGCGCTCAGCCTGGACCGCAGTTCCATTGACAGTTGGGTACTGCAGATTTCCTGTATGGTCATGGGCATGAAGCATAATGCAGCTATATGGGACGACCTGGAAAAAACTTCTCTGGAGGCCCTTGAGGCCGTCAAAAACATCAAAACCGACGAATGGAAAAAAATCCGCATCTATACCCATCTGTTTATGGCCTACGGCATAAAGAAAGTCGAATCCGCCCGGGATTCCCTGCGGAAAATGATCGACCTGGTCCGTGAAAACGGCCGGGACGGCCGGGAAGAAGGCCAGGATGCCCTGCGGGAAATAATGATAACCATTCCCGGCACAGGCCTTGCGAGCCTCTACCCCGAATTAAGCGAACTGGTAGATCTGGTTTCGGATACCAGCGATACGTTTTTCCGGAAAAGGCTTGACCGTATAAAACTGAATTTCGAGATCGAAGGACTGGAAAAAAAAGGTTTCCACGAGATTTTTCACGATCTGTTCACGATAGCAAACTCCGATTTTGAGGAAGACTACAATGAAATTGAGGTGCTTTCGATAGAATTTATTCTTCTTAAAGATAAAAAGAAATTCTATCCCCAGATACGGCGTTTAAAAGAGGAGTTCCCCGAAATTTACGCCCTCCACAGTTCGTTTCTTGATGAGCTGCTTCGCGGCCGCGATTCGGAGAAGATGATGCGTCAGCGTCTAAAACAGATCGACCGCCTGAAACGTCAAAACGGCTTCTACAACGACGACCTGGAAGATGAAGACGAAGAATTTGCCCAGGAAACCGTCCGCCGCGAACAACCCAAGGTAGGCCGCAACGACCCCTGCCCCTGCGGCAGCGGAAAGAAATACAAACGGTGCTGCGGACGATAAATCCCGGTCCCCGGCGGCCTTCGCTAATGCCCCAGGACCGTAAGAATCTCCCCAATGTACATGCGGTGGTAGTCTGTGCCGTTGTAGGATTTCTCGATAAGCGGAGCATCCAGGAAGCAGCGGGGATCAAAATCGTGGACGTAGAGCTTACGGCAGACAATAATGTCCCGGGCCTCCTGAAAGCCGATAGCCCCCGCGGCCCCGCCCTCCGCAATATCACCGCCGAAGATCAGCGGCGTTAAACCGGTCCTGGCGGCCTTGTCGTAGTCCCGGCCAGAGTTGGAACCAATAAAATTCAGGGCCTCCCGGCGGCTTTCATCAAAAAAAGACAGGGTAAAAAGCTGACTGTTGTTGGCAAATTCAAAAGTCCGCCGGCTGGGACGGATAAACATAAAGGCCACATCCCGGCCCCAGAGTACCCCCAGACCGCCCCAGCTTGCGGTCATCGTGTT
>JAIRZS010000169.1 GCA_031267115.1 Treponema sp. | reverse complement strand
TGCTTCGGCGCCGCGGCTCCCCGCAGCGCCATTGGCTTGCGGAAGCGGCCCAGGCCGCCCCCGCGTTTCTCTCTCCCTTCCCTGTAATGCCAAAGACCCCGGCCCCCCGGACGGGAAGCCCCCCGCCTTCCAAGGCGGTTCGCAGAGATTACTACATATCCCCGCGCTTTGTCAAGCGCTAAAACCGCCTCGGCAGAAATTTATCGCTTTTTTTCTAAATATTTTCGCAAAAAACCAAAATTACCGCAAAAACCAAAAAATTCGTAAAATTCAGCCGGGGGGTTAAAGCCCATATACGTTCATTTAAGGGTTTTCACCGCGAAGTCGAATAAGTTTAATAAGTTCACTAAGCGCGCTATGAAAGCGATACTTCTTTCCTTCCTTCTTATACTTATTTTCCTTCTTTTACTTTTTCGACTTTGCGGTAAAAAATTAGCCGCGGGGGTACGCGGCATGGATGCCGCTGTTTCCATTGCTATCCGCCAGCGGCGGATAGATGGAGTTTGCCATAGGCAAACTCCGATGACAAAAATCGCCATGGATGGTGATTTTTGTCACGCGCAAGGGATTGAAGCGGTATCCTTTTTTGCCGAGGGCAAAAAAGATACAAGCGCAAAGCCCGGTTTCCGGCGCGAAGCGCCGGAAATGCGCCCAAATGACTAAACTGCCAAATCGCGGGAAAAAACCGCGATACCGCGCCCCGGCCGGTTTTACGCCCTTTTCGCGTACTTCTTCATGTCGAAGAAGACCGCGACGATGATGATGGCGCCTTTTACCAGGTACTGGTAGTAAGAATCGATGGCCAGGAAGCTCATCCCGTAGTTGATAAGGCCCATGGTGAATATGCCGATTATCATGCCGCTGACGGTCCCGACGCCGCCGTTCTGGGAGACGCCGCCCACGGTGACCGCGGCTATGGCGTCAAGCTCCATGCCGTTCGCGGTAAGGGCGTTGGCCAGGGCGAGGCGGCTTGCCAGCAGCACGCCGGCGCAGCCGTACAGCAGGCCCGCGTAAAGGTACACGCAGACCAGGTTTTTCTCTACATTGATGCCCGAGACCCTGGCGGCCTGGGCGTTCCCGCCTATGGCGTAGAAGTTGGTGCCCTGCCTGGTATGCCTGAGCAATACCCAGATGATGATGGCGATGAGCAGCACATAGACGCCCAGGAAGGGGATCTGGAAGACAGAGGGGCCGAAGGAATTCTGGGCTATGGTCTTGAACGCGGGGGTAAGGGAGCTTACAATGGCGGCCTTGGTATAGATAAGCTGGATGCCGCGGGCTATGGACATGGTCCCCAGGGTCGCGATAAAGGGGGGCAGTTTTCCGTAGGCGACCAGGATGCCGTTGAAAAGCCCGAAAACGCCGCCGGCGGCTATACCGGCCAGGATGGGCACTATCAGGGGGAAAGAATGGCCGTAGTAGAGGGCCGTCTCGTAGGTGGGAATCTGCGCGAACGAGGCCGCCACCGAGGCGGTAAGGCATACGACATACCCGATGGAAAGGTCTATGCCCTTGGTGATGATGATCATCCCGACGCCCAGGGACGCGAAGGCCCGCACCGCCTCGGCAATGATCAGGGTCTTTATTGAATCCCAGGTTAGGGCCCGGCCGCGGGTAAGGATTGCCAGCACAAAAAGCAGCACTACAAAGGTAACAAAGGTGGTGTACCTGCTCAAAAACTGCTTCCATTTTATCTCTTTCGTATTTGTCTCTCTCATACAAACTCCTTGATAAACCTGGTGGCGTAACGCATGATCTCTTCCTGGGTCGCCTCTTCCTTGGCAAGGGTCCCGGTAAGGCGGCCCTCGCAAAGCACCAGTACCCGGTGGCTCATGCCGATAAGTTCCGGCATCTCGCTGGAAACCATGATAATGGCCTTGCCCTGTTTTACCAGTTCCGCCATGATGGTGTAAATTTCGTACTTCGCCCCCACGTCAATGCCCCGGGTCGGCTCGTCCATGATAAGGATGTCGGGCAGGGTCATAAGCCAGCGGCTCAGGATCACCTTCTGCTGGTTTCCGCCGGAAAGGTTCTGAATCATGGTGGCCATGGAGGGGGTCTTGGTCCTGAGCTGCTCGTTCTGGTCCTTCGCCACCTGGGTAAGCCGCCGGTGGTCCAGAAGCCCGACTTTGTTCAGGTATTTCCCTAGGGAAGGGATGGTGGTATTGACCGTTATGTCCAGCAGGGGGAAGATCCCCGTGCTGCGCCGGTCCTCGGTCACCAGCCCTATGCCGGCGTTTATGGCGTTAAGGGGGGTAAGCTTCCTGAGCGGACTGCCGCCCACCAGCACTTCCCCGGACGCCACCGCCCTGATCCCGAAGATAGATTCCACAAGCTCCGTACGCTGGGCGCCCACAAGGCCCCCCAGCCCCAGTATCTCGCCCCGGTGCAGTTCAAAGCTGATATCCTTAAAGGAACGGGGGTTCAGCGCGGTAAGGTTCTTTACCTGGAGGCAGACTTCCCCGACCGTCGAATCCACCGGCGGGAAGCGGTGGGTAATGTCCCTGCCCACCATCAGGGAAATAAGCCTGTTGTTGTCGATTTCCGCGACCGGGTAGGTGCCGATTACCCTGCCGTCGCGCATCACCGTGACAAGATCGGCGATCTGGAAAATTTCTTCCATTTTGTGGGAAATATATATGATCGCCACGCCTTTCTGCCGGAGATCCCGTATAATCTCAAAAAGGTGGGCAACTTCGTTCTCGGTTAGCGATGAGGTAGGCTCGTCCATAACCACGATGGACGCGTTATAGGAAACCGCCCTGGCAATCTCGCAGCCCTGCTGCTGGCTTATGGAAAGGCTGCTCATCCTGGCGCCGGGGTCAAATTCGTACTTGAGGCTCCTCAGCAGATCCCTGGTATCCTCGGTCATTTTCCTGTGGTCAATCAAATGCAGGCCGTTCAGCGGCTCACGGCCCAGCCACAGATTCTGGGCCACCGATCTTTCCGGCACATTGGACAATTCCTGGTGGATCATGGACACGCCGGCGCTCATAGCGTCGGCGGCGCTGTTAAAGCGGCATTCCTTCCCGCCAAGCGTTATCTTACCGGCGTCCATCCGGTAAATCCCAAAGAGGCACTTCATCAAGGTTGACTTTCCGGCGCCGTTTTCTCCCATAAGGGCGTGAACCGTTCCCGGCCTGACCCGGAAAGTCACATCGTCCAGCGCCAAAACGCCGGGAAACTCTTTAGTCACCCCGAGCATTTCCAGAACAGGGGCTGTATCTTCCATCGCCGCTCCCTAAAAAATCGCCGGTACCCGCGGCGGCAGGGCAGCGCGAGCCGGGAAAACGCCGGCAGGCTGACAGCCAGCCGCCGCTTCCCGTTTCCCGCATCTACCGCCCGGCCGCCGAAGAACCGGCCAAATGCTGCCCGCCTAAAAGTTTAGTGGGATTTGTAATAATCGGAATTCTTGTCTACCGGGACAAAAGGCACCAGGTAGCACTGCCCGATGATAGAGGCGTCGTTAGCCGGGGCCTCGTCAATGGGCGCGGTAGCCGCCGGCGTCCCGCCCGCCGGATTGCCGGCCCTGTAGGTCCCGGTGGCAATCTGGTGGACCACGTCGAAAGCCGCCGCCGACTGGCCCACCGCGTCCTGAAGGACCGTCGCGAAAAGCTTGTTTTCCTTCATGGAGTTGATGGCGTCCTGGGTAGCGTCAATGCCGTAGACCGGCACCGCAAGGATAGTCCCGTCGCTCGCGTCGGCCTTGGTAAGGCCGTTCTGGATAAGGGATTCCACCGCGCCAAGGGCCATGCCGTCGTTCTGGGCCGCGACCACGTTGAACTGGCCGCGATACGCCGCGATCCACGCGTCCATCTTCTGCTGGGACTGATCCGGGGTCCAGTTGGCGGTGTCACGGGCAACCACGTTCACCGTATAGCCGCGGGTCTTAAGCTCCGCAAGAAGCCCCGCCTCGCGGTTCACCTGGGCCGGATGCCCAAGCTGCCCCAGGATAAGGATCATGTTCAGGGTTTTGTTGGGGGCCTTGGCGGCATTCCGGTCAAAGTAATCCGCGATAAGCTGGCCCTGGTAGCGACCGCCCACAAATTCAGGAGACGAGGCAAAGAAGAAATTCTTCCCCACCTTGAGGGAGGCGGTAGTAGGCTGGATATTGGAATAAGCCGCGGCCCCGCCCTTTTCCTGGATAAGCTGGTTCATCTGCTCCGAAAGCTCGGACACCACCGGAACAATCACGAAATACTTGTAGCCCTGGTTAAGCAGGGTCTGCAGCTGGGTAAGCTGGGTAGCGCCATCGCTCCGGGCATCCTGGACATTCAGATTCACGCCATTCGACTGCGCCAGCCGCCTGACATTATCGGAATAATCCTTCAGGAACTGCTCGTCCATATTCCGCATAAGCAGAGCTATCTGGGGAGCGCCGCTTGCCGCGCCTCCGCCCGACTGCTGCCCGCCTCCGCCCGCAAACACCATAGCGGGAATGACCGCCAGCACCGCCAAAACAAGCACAAATTTTTTCATTCCAATCCTCCGTATTTATAGAAAGTATTATATATGAATATATTTCGTTTCGTTACAATTGTCAAACGTATTTTAGGATGTTCATAAAAAATAAGGGGGGGCCTGTTACCGGGCGGCGGTTCCCGGCGCGGAAGGCCGCCGTCCGGCCCCCCTGCGCTCCAGCCTTGCCGCATTAGGCGCCCCTACGGAGCCAAAAGACTTGACGCCGAAGGC
>JAIRZS010000165.1 GCA_031267115.1 Treponema sp. | reverse complement strand
CTTTTCCAGAGAAGGGAACCCATCATTTGGCACGGTAGCCAAGGTTTTGGACACCCTTGGTTTTCAACTCAGCATTAAGCAAAAAGTCTCGGCTTGAAAATGCTGTTCATCATAATTTACTAAAAATAAATTATGTCTGGTTATCGCTTTTGTGCCGGTTGCAGTACCGGTGGGTAATCCGGACGTTTTCAATGGTTGTAGGTCAAGGTCCGTTCTGTGTTTAAGGTATGCCTGTTCGAATCGGCCGCGGCTCAATATTGCGGAAGGGGTATGGATCGTGTACCATTGGACCATGCTCCGTATCGCCTTTACCGGCGGCGGGACCGGGGGGCATATTTACCCCGGCCTGGCCGTCGTGTCGCGTCTTAAAGAAAAAGCCGAGTGTTGCCTGTTCTGGATTGGTTCCGATACCGGCATGGACAGGAGCATAGTCGAGGCTTTTGGACTGGAATTTTTCGGCATTCCTTCGGGCAAGCTCAGGCGGAACTTTTCCCTAAAAAACTGCAGCGACCTTTTCCGGGTGCTGGGCGGGTTTTTTGCCGCGAGAAAGATCCTTAAACGGGAAAGGCCCGCCCTGCTTTTTTCCAAAGGCGGTTTTGTCAGCGTCCCGCCCTGCGCGGCAGCGGCTTCGCTGGGGATTACCGTTATTACCCACGAATCCGACTACAGCCCCGGCCTCGCGACACGGCTTAACGCCCGTTTCGCCTCCAAAGGCTCGGGCAGGATCCTTACCGCGTATCGGGAAACCGCGGAGCAATTTTCCCCGAAATACCGTTCCCGCGTAACGGCGATGGGAAACCCGGTAAGAAAAGAATTCAGGTCTGCCGACGCCGCCAAAGGCCGGGCCTTCGGCGGCTTTTCAGATAACAAAAAAATACTTCTGGTCCTGGGGGGGAGCCAGGGGGCGCTGGAAATAAACAGGCTTGTGGAAGAGACCCTTCCCGTACTTACCCGGTACTACAACGTGATTCACCAGACGGGGCCGAACGGCGAAGCGCCGCCCCGGAGCGTCGGCTATAAAAGTGTCGCTTACATACACGAAGAAATGCCGGCGGTGCTTGCCGCCGCGGACCTGGTTCTGGGACGGAGCGGCGCCGGAACGGTCTGGGAATGCGCGACTGCCGGAAAGCCGATGATACTTGTCCCGCTGGCCGGCGCCGGTACCAGGGGCGATCAGGTGGAAAACGCCCGCTTTTTTGAAAAAGCCGGCGCCGCCAAAGTTATCGGGCCGGGTGAACAAAAGGCCGCGGCGCTTCGGGAGGCCGTTGCCCTTATCGCGGAAAACACGGCGCTGCGGGACGCCATGGCCGCCGCGGCGGCGGAAATCGGTTCCGCCGACGCGGCGGCCGGCATAGCCGGGGCGATTCTGGCCGCGGGGGAAAAAGCGGATGCCGCTTATTGACATAGTTTTTTTCGCGCTGTTGGGGCTTCTGACCCTGCGCTGCTTTCTCAAAGGCTTTACCGGAGAGATAATCGCTCTTGCCTCGTTTGCGTTCGGCGTCATGGCCGCGGTGTTTTTTTTCAGGGCCGGCGCCGCGTTTATCCGTACAAAGGCCCTTGCCGGCGTCGCCGTTGTCCCGGAAATACTTGCCTTTGCCGGGATCTTCATCGTTGTGTTTATTGCGGGAAAGATCCTTGACCGCATCGTAAAAGACATCATCGAACGCCTGCATCTTGACGGCCTTAACCGCTTTCTCGGGGTTTTTTTGGGATTCGTTGAAGGCCTCGCCCTGATTTCCGTCATCCTCATCGTCCTCTGGCTGCAGCCCCTTTTTGATTCGTCGCCGCTTCTTGAGAGCAGTTTCTTCGCGCGGGTGATTCTTCCGCTGGTAGCCCCTGCCCGGGAATCGTTCCTGTCCGCGGGCGGGCCTGTGTCCTGTCTTCCCGGCCGGGGAGGGCTCTTCGCGTAATGTTTGACAACATACTGCATCAGGAGATAACAAAGCAGCTTGCCGCAGATATACAGGGCGGCCGCCTTGCCCCGGCGCTGCTTTTTTCCGGCCCCCCGGCCTCGGGGAAGGGGAGTTCCGCCCTGGAGCTGGCGCGGATTCTTTCCTGCGAATCGGAGCCCCGCGGTTCCTGGAACTGCGCCTGCCCGGGCTGCAGAGGCCACCGGAGCCTCGTTTCCCGTGATCTGCTTCTGATGGGGCAAAAACCGTTTTCCGCCGAAATAAGCGCCTGCGCGGAAGCGTTCAGGCGGGAACCGGAAACCGCCGGCGTAAAACATCTTTTTATCCGATCGCTGCGAAAGCTTCTGGGGCGTTTTTCTCCCGTCCTCTGGGAAGACGATCCCAAACTGGGAAAAATAGCGGGCCTGCTCGCGGGGCTTGAGGAAGACCTTGAAACCTTTGAGCGGCAGGCCGGCGACGCGGGAAAAATCCTCGAGACGCTCGTAAAAAATTCGATGAAGCTTGAATCGGAGGGCATGGGAGAATTTATCCCCATTGGCCAAATCCGGCGGGCGGCCTACTGGAGCCGTCTTGCCCCGGCGGGGAAGCGTAAGTGTGTCATCATCGAGAACGCCGATCGCATGCAGGAAGGGGCGAAAAATTCACTGCTGAAAATTCTCGAAGAGCCGCCGGAACGGGTAACGCTTATCCTTACCTGTTCACGGCCGGGGACGCTGCTCCCGACCATACGGTCCCGGCTCAGGAGTTACCGTTTTGCCCGCCGGAGCGCCGAAGAGGAAATCGACGTGATACGCCGGATCTTTCGGGACAGGGACTA
>JAIRZS010000163.1 GCA_031267115.1 Treponema sp. | reverse complement strand
CGGCTGAGCGGAGTATGTGAAAGGTTCCGCGGGTAAAAAAGTTTTTTTCCCCTTGGACTTATCTGCCGATTTAATTATCGCCAAAAGTTTTTCCGCGGCTTTTTCGCCCAAGCGATCGTATTGTTGAAAAATCTTAATTAATTCAGGGGTTGAGGACGCCGCAGGCCCCCAGTTGTTGTTGTCCAGGCTCAGGATCAGCGGTGGCTTTTCCATGCGAAATATTTCCACAGCCGACAGAATGCCCATGGCGTATTCAGGACAGGTAGTAATAATTGCCTGGAGGCCGGTCTCTTCATGAATCCAGCGTACTGCGGTCCGAAAGGCGTTTTCCTTGCCGCCGCCGATGCTTTCCACAATCTTTCTTCGCGACCGGCCGTCCGCAGCCGCCATTGCCTCTTTGTATCCCAGGATGCAGTCTTTTTCATTGGAATACTCAACCCTGCCCGAGAGCAGCGCGATTTCCGAAAAACCTGCCTTTACCAGGTTTAAGGCCGCGTCATATACCGCTTTTTTTTCGTCAATACCAAAGAAAACCATGCCTTTCAAATTTCCGGGCATTCGGCGGACAAAAACCAGCTTTATGTCTGATCCCGCCAATTGTTCAAAAGTATCGGTTTTATCCGGCATACAGGTGATTATTACCGCGCCATCTATGCGCTGCTGCTGCATACGGCTGAGCAGTATCTCTTCGATTTCAGGGGATCCGTTTGATATATGCAGGACTATTGTATATCCATTTCTACTTGCTATCCGTTCGACCCCGTTGTATATCCTGATATAAATGTTATCGGTAATATTTGGAAGCAGGACGCCGATGTATCCCGATCTGCTGTTACGCATACTCTGGGCTTTGAGGTTAGGCTGATAACCGAGATCTTTAATAGCGGTTTCCACCCGCTTTACAATGTCGCTTTTTACGCTTTCATAACCGTTAATAACATTGGAAACGGTACCAAGTGATACTCCTGCCAGTTTTGCGACATCCTTGATGGTCGGCACTTAATTCTCCTTGAATTTGAGCGCATTTCCGGCGCTTCGCGCCGGAAACCGGGCTTTGCGGGGTTCCGCGTGTCCGCTTTAGCGGCCCGTTCCATTCTTTGCGCCCGGCGGCGCAAAGAACGCTCCGCGCCCCTCCAATCCCTTGCGCGGCTGGCCGCCAGGGTTTAGATTCCTATCCCGGCGGGAGGAGGTGCCTGGAAAGCAGTTCCCTCTTGTCGTCGGGAATCGGAGCGCTCTTTTCCGTGCCGAAGTCATAGTAGACAATCACGACGCGGCCCTTCGCGCATAGACGGCCTGCCTGCCATGCCTCGTGGTAGATGGTAAAGGATTTATTCCCGATTTTTTCGATCCAGGTCTTTATCTCGGTATCCGTGCGCAGGTACATCTGGGCCACGTAATCGTAGTCGGCGTGGGCCAGGATAAGGGGGAAATTCTCCCTGGACAGAATTTTTTCGTGGGGGACAAAGATATCGAAAAGGGAATTCCGCGCCAGCTCGAACCAGATCGCCAGAGACACATTGTTAATGTGTCCCAGTGCGTCGGCATCGCCAAAGCGGGGCGTAATAGTAATTGTAAACAAGCGCTGCCTCCGAATCTGCTGTTTTATTGGAAAGTGCGGGTGTAATACCCCGCCCTTCCGGGCGAGGTAGTTCATCGTTTTGCTGTTTTACCTGAATCCTAATAATGGGAGGCGGCGTATTCGACCCAGCCGCCCGCTTCCACCAGGGATTTCTCGAAGCCTTTAAGGGCAAAGGGGACTGTCTTTTCAATATTCCCGGACTTAAAGGCCAGCGTCTGTTTTTCCATATCCACAAAAAGCTCCGTTTCTTTTCCGGCAAATTCCCTGAAAAGCCCGTCTACCGTTTCGGGCGGCAGCTCGCAGGCGATCATGCCGCAGTTGTACATATTCTGCCGGAAAATCCGGGCAAAGCTTTCGCCGGCAACGATGTTGATGCCGTTAAGCTCCAGCACCCAGGGAGCGTGTTCCCGGGAACTGCCGCAGCCGAAGTTTGCCCTGGCAAGGATCGCCCCCTTGCCGGGAAGGTCCCGTGCCGGTTCAAAGCCCTCAAGCTTAAGATCCTCCAGGATATAGGGCTTCAGGGCTTCTTTGGAATTTTCCGTCAGGTATTTCGCCGGAATGATCTCATCCGTATTGATATCATCCCGGTCAAGGAATAAAACTTTCCCTCCGAATTTTTTCATAATTCTTTCACAGCCTCCTCCAAGCGTGTCAGATTTTCCCCAGGTCCGCGGGGCTTGCGATACTGCCCGCGACCGCCGTTGCCGCGGCGGACACCGGACTCATCAGATGCACCATGCCGCCCTTTCCCATGCGGCCGAAGAAATTCCGGTTCGTGGTAGAGGCGCAGACCTCGGCTTCCGCAAGCACGCCGTTTGACATGCCAAGGCACGCGCCGCAGGTGGGGTTGGTAACGCAGAAACCCGCGTCCATAAAAACGCCGATAAGCCCTTCCCTGAGCGCCTGGGCGTAAACGTCGGGAGTCGCGGGCGATACTATTCCCCGTACTGTGGGGGCGATCGTCCTGCCTTTAAGCACAGCCGCGGCTTCCCGCAGGTCCTCTATGCGCCCGTTGGTGCAGGACCCGATATAAACCTGATCGACGCGGGTCCCCCGGAGACTCGCGATGGTCTTTACCTGGTCCGGCTTGTAGTTTACCGTCGCCAGAGGTTCAAGCGCCGCGCAGTCGATGTCCACAACTTCAGCGTAAGGCGCGTCATCGTCGCTTTTCCATTGCGAAAAATCCTCAAGCGCCTTTTCTTTGGAGACGTACTCTTCCCCGATAAAAGGCCAAAGATAGTCAACAGTGATACTGTCGGGCATACAGATGCCGGAAGTCGCCCCGGCTTCCACCGCCATGTTGCAGATAGTCATGCGGCCTTCCATGCTCATTTCCTCGGCCGCCCTGCCCCGGAATTCCATGACTTTGTCCGTAGCCCCGGCGACGCCTATCCGGGCAATCACCGCGAGAATAATGTCTTTGGGATAGACGCCCTTTCCGGGCGCGCCGTTCAGATTAATACGGATAGTTTCGGGCTTCTTGAAGGCGCACACGCCCTTGAGTATGCCCACTTCCATGTCCGTAGTCCCGACTCCCGCGGCAAAGGCGCCGAAGGCCCCGTGGGTGCAGGTATGGCTGTCTCCCATGATAAGGGCGAAGCCGGGCCGCACAAATCCCTTTTCCGGGAAGATAGCGTGGCACACGCCGTTTCGGCCAATGTCGAAAAAGTCCTTGATGCCGTGCCGCCTGGCCCAGTCCCGCAGTATCTTTCCCTGCTCCGCCGTCTTTGAATCTTTCGCGGGGCTTACATGGTCAATTACCGCCTTGATCCGGGAAACATCGAAAACCCTGTCCAGACCCCGCCCGGCAAGATCGCCTATAGCGATAGGCGTAGTAATCTCGTGGCAGAACACCCGGTCAAGTTTCAGCACCCAGGTATCCTCCGCGGGCCTGTCCACAACATGAGTGTCAAAGATCTTTTCCGCCAAAGTCTTTCCCATAAGATCCTCCTTCCGCCCATAAACCGCAGTATTACTGTCGTCCCGAACCGGGCGATTCCGTCCGTGCCTTTTCAAATCCCGCAGTGCCATCAGTATACTTAAAGCCGGGAAGACCTGTCAACGCGC
>JAIRZS010000141.1 GCA_031267115.1 Treponema sp. | reverse complement strand
CGTTAAAAAGAATAGCTCAGCAGGGTTTTTATAAAATAATTGTCCCGGTACTGGCCCAGCTCGCCGTCCCTGTCCCCGGCGAAGATTCCCCCGGAAACTTCCAGGGACAGGTCCCCTTTAGTCCAGGTGACGGAAGGAATAAGGTAACAGTCTTTGTCCTCGATACCCCAGATTGCGGTAGCCTGCAGTTCCAGTTCGTCCCGGAAAAAAGAACGGGAAAGACGCAGGGTCACCCGGGTGGAAGTCATCTTGCTCCCCGCCTCTATATCAAGAAGCGGATCGCTTCCCAGCCTGTTGTGCAGGAGGGTGATTTTTTCGTTTACCTGGAGATTGGCGTTTATCCTTACCACCGGAATATCCCGGTCAAAGCCCAGGGACCAGAGCAGCGCGGGATTGTACACAAAGCCGTCATCGCCGGACAGATCCCCGGTGATATTCGCCGCAAGCTCCGCCCTGACATTAAAGCCGAAAAGGACCTGGGCGTAATCGACGCCGATGTGGTGGTAGCGGTTATAGGCGATATCGAGCAGCGCCAGCGGATCCATGGCCGCCTTTATTGCCGCCATTCCATCCTGCTGGGCATCAGCATCGGACAATTTGGCGTAATCTTTTATCGCCTGCATCAGATTGCCGTACCCGGCAGGACTCAGCCGGTAGGAAGGCCGGGGATGAAGGCCGTAGTAATACTGCGCCCCAAAATCCGCCGGCCCCAGAGTCGTGGTAAACCGCAGCCCGCCCTGAAAATACTCCAGGGCGGATGTATCGGGAACCAGTTTGTTAAAACTGGAAAACAGGGGATCGCTTTGGGACATTGATCCCATAAGGTTCATAAGTTCACCAATTCTGCCGGGGTCTGCCTCTCCTGACAGAAAAAAGGGTGTCAGGTCGGAAGTGAGTTTCTCTACCAATTGGGATGGAATTTGTTCCGCCCGCCGTAACTGCGCCGGCCTCCAGCGCCCCTGTTCCGCAAAACGGTCGGCCTCGAACCAGGGGACAAACACCCCCTCGATCTTTGAAAACATCCCGATTCCCCAGGAAGCGCGGAGCATGGGCCGGGCAATCTTTATGGCGCTAAAATCGGTCATGCCGCTCAAATCCGAATAGTCAAAGGGGTTTGTCAGGTCCAGGGGGCCGAAAGAATCGGCCCTGCCCCAGGTGAGTTTCCGAAGCCCGCCCTCGAATATCAGCCTGCCGAAAAAGGCGCGGACATAGGCCTCGTCAAGAAGCAGTATTTCCGAAGGCTCTTTAAAATTGGGCGCCAGCTTAAGGTTGATAACAGCGTCGGCATTGGAAGCTTCGGCGGAAAATTTAAGTTCCCCGGAGAATATGTCGTGCAGCTCTACCTTCTTCGTTCTGTCAAGGGCGCTCTCGCCCCCTTTGGCAAGAAAATCATCCGGGAAAAATGTAAGGCCCGCGGAAACCTTGCCGCCGATTTTGGCGCCTATAAGGGGGGCGCCGGGAGAAGCGGCCCCCGCCCCGCCGCTATCCGGACCGAAACCGAAGTCGCCGTCTTCTTCCCCGCCGCCAAAACCAAAGCCGTCATCTTCCTGGGCGGAAAGCAGCAGGGCCGGGCTAACCAGAACCAGGGCAAGAACCAGGACCGCGTATCTTTTCTTCATCTCGTCGCTTTTCCCGTTTCAAGATAACTGGTAGTAAAAACAGATTCCGGTATGGGATCATCGTATTTGATAATATCCGTAAACAGGGTGGTAAAAGTCCCGTCGGCATGGGTGGTCATTTTGGTAATGTGGGCCGTAAGCCAGCCCTGGACATCCTTTATATCGGACATTTCCACGGTTTTTACCAGGGCGTTCCTCCGGTTGTAAAGGTCAAGCTTGTAGCTTATCTTTGTGTCTTTGTCGATCCACTGCACCATCCGGGAATACTGGTACGACGCGTCTTTCGGCCTTGACTCGATTACATAACAGGCCCTGCCGTTGTAGGCCTCCTCCCTGACCAGGCTGTGGGTGTCCAGATCCGAGTCCCTGGAAGCGGAGGAAATATCGTCGTAGGAAAAGTCGGTCCCCATAAAACTGTCGGAACCTTCCGACGACGAGATACGGCGCACCTTTCCCAGGGCGGGCAGGAATATCCACTGATCGTTCCCCCGGCCCCTGTTTTCCAGGGTAAGGAAGCGGGTCCCCCTGACGCCGGGGGGGCGCTGGAACACGATTACCGTCCGGGATTTTCCGGACGCGTCATCCTTGGCGTACTGGTCCAGCATCTGTTCCTTGGTACTGCCGTCTTTGGCTGTCGTTACCATCCGGGTACGGGTGGAAACAGTTGCCGCCTTTATCCGGTTCCGGGAGGCGCTGACAATAGCGGCGGCGTCCTGGGGAAAAACAGGAAGGGCCGTCCCAAGCAGCGCAAAAAGCACAAATACAATACGTTTCATATTTTCTCCTTGCGGACAAGTATAAGCTTGCGGATAAAATCCCGGCTGAGCATGGTCAGCAGCGCCGGTATTACCGTAAGGCTCACGAGGGCGCTGGTACCCATAGTCAGGGCGATGAGAGATCCAAGATCGCTGATTATGTGGAACTGGGAAAGAATCAGTACCGCGAAACCCGCGCCGACGGAAACGGCGTTTATCAGAATTGCCTTTCCCGATGTTTCAAAAGTACGGCGCAGAAAACCGCCTTCCTCCCCGTGCAGAAAGTATTCCCGTTTAAAAGCTTCGATATAGTGAATGGTATAATCAATGCCTATCCCTACGGAAAGGCTTGCCACCATAGAAGTCCCGATATTCAGTTTTATGCCCGCAAAGCCCATTACCGCGAAATTGATTAAAATGGTAATCATAAGGGGAACAATACCGATAAGCCCCATGATCCACGAGCGGTTCGACGCGGCGATAATAACGAAAACCAGAAAAAGCGAAACAAAAACCGAAATAAGCTGGGACTGGACCACAAGCGTGTTCAGGGACGCTTCCACCATGCTTGCCCCGCCCAGGGTTGTTTTTACGCCTGCGGGAAAATTCTCGCCGATATAGCCCTGTATGGCATCAAGCGCTATGTCCGTATCAGCCTGCCCCACTGTACGCAGCTGCACCACGGACCGTATGGCGGTAGGTTCCAGAGGATCATTGGCGTACTCCCCGATATTCCCCGAAAGGAGGATAAGGTAATTGGACACAAGGCGCTGCAGTTCTTCTTTTGTTTTTTTCCCGTAACGCGCCGGATCAACGGGGATCTCGTAATAGGCGGCCCCTTCGTAATTTACAAGCCGCTCAAGTTCCCGCACAAGCCCGTTGGCGTCAAGATGCCGCCCCGCTTCGGCCGCGCTGTCCAAAAAGGAAAGGAGTTCATTTTCGGTGTAGACCTTCGCGCCCCTCTCCGCCGCGCCTGTCTCCCCGGCAGCGGAAACGCCGCCATCAAAGCCGGAAGCGGGGCCGGGATAATCTTCGCCCGCAAAAGCGCCGTCAAAACCAAAATCGCCGCCGCCAAAACCGAAACTGTCTTCGGCCCCGAAACCGAAACCGCTTTCCTCCGCCGCCGCGGAAGAAGACGGCGCAAGGCCGCCGGGGCTTTCATCGGCGTTAAAAACCTGGTTCATCCTCTTTACCAGGTCCGTAAACCCCATCACCTTTCCCACTTCGCCGACATTTTTGCCAAGATAGGCGCTTAGCCCGTCCACGGCTCCAAGAACGTCGGGGTGGAGCAGGGTTTCGCTGTCACCGGCCTCCACGACCAGGCTTACCACTTTGGAACCGCCGAATTTTTCCCGGATAAACCGGTCGGATATGTAGATATCGGTATCTTCCTTGAAGTACTCTACCATCACATTATCAATGATAACTTTGGAAAGGCCGTAGAGGGAAATACCCATAACAACTACGCTAAGCGTTATAACAACACGCTTTCTCCGGACAATCGACAGAAAAGTATCGGCAATCGCAATGCTTAACCGGTCGAATTTGTCATTCCCGCCGGAAACAGCATTGCCGCGGGCCTCCGCCGGGGCCTTCTTCCCCGTCCGGCTGCCAAGGGGCATAGGGCCCCGGATCAGGAGCAGCGACGGAATCAAAGTTACCGCTACCGCGAAAGCGGCGAATACCCCGAAACTGGAAAAATAACCGAATTCCCTGATGGGGAGCACCCGGGTAAAACAGAAGGAGACAAAGCCGACAAAGGTAGTAAGGGCGGCCAAAAAAACAGGCTTCCCTATTTTGCGCAGCAAGCCCAGGACAAATTCCAGATGTTCTTCCCGCGTCATGGGGCCGGCCCCCCTGTCGTCTATATAATGGGTTATTACATGGATACCGTAGGCGCTCCCCACCGCCACAAGGATCACCGGAAGCACCGTAGATATAACCGACAGCTCCACGCTGAAAAGCGGCATGGCCCCTATGGACCAGATCGCGCTGACAACCACGGTAAGCAGGGGCAGCACCACCGCGGTTAAACGCCTGAACGAGAAAAAAAGCGTAACCAGGACCACAATGATAACCAGCGGCACGAGGAGCGCCAGGTCCTTGCTTACCGCCTCATTAATGGTAGCGCTAATTACCGGCATACCGGTAACATAGACTTCCGCCATACCGTCGAACATTTCCCAGGCAAGGTCCCTCATGCCGATATAGCTTGCGATAACCGCCGGCTCCCCCGCCTCCCCTGAGTCAATTTCCAGGGGGATCAGTATCTGGGTGGCGGTAAAATCGTCGGAGATCAGCGCCCTGTCGTACATGTCCCACGAGAGAACACGTTTTTTCAGGGCGGCAATCTCCTGGTCCGTCCCGCTAAAATCGCCGGGGACAAGCTTTTCCGCCACAATGGCGTCTTCCCTGGCGGTAATGTAATCGGTATTAATAATCGAGGTTATGCTCCCGGCAATATCAAATTCCTCAACC
>JAIRZS010000042.1 GCA_031267115.1 Treponema sp. | reverse complement strand
CGCCCGGACAGGACCGCGTATTCGATCTGCTGGATGATCTGCCGGTAGATCGGCACGCCGTTGGCCGCGTCCAGCGAAAACGTGATCCGGTCAACGCTGGATGATTCCGGAATTGTACTATTCATCTAGTACAATAATAAATGAACTAGTACAATAGGTCAAGAGGAATCTTTTGGAATTTTAAAAAACTTATTCGACCTTGCGGTTAAAAAATTCTACGGGTCAAGTTTAAAACATGGGGGGTAGCGTAAGACTTGCCGCCTGCGGCGTCAGGTCTTTGCGAATAATGCGGCAAGGCTGGAGCGCAGGGGGGCCGGACGGGGGCTTTGGGTATTTGCGGCCGCCCGTCCGGTAACAGGCCCCCCCTTTAAATGATTATTGGTTTTATCCGAAGATCTCTACGCGGTCGCGGCCCAGGTCTTTCGCTTTTCTGAGGGCGCTGTCGGAGGCGTCGAACAGGCTTTCCAGGGAATCGGCGTGGGCGGGGGCCGAGGCGATGCCGATGCTGGTGCGTATCCTGACGGGGACGAAGTTTTGCGAATCGGGGGTTTCGGGGACCTGGACCGGGGTGCGGTTCGCCTGCTCCCTGATGCGCTCCGCCAGAACTTTGGCGTTCGCGGCGTTTGTGTCCGGGAGCAGTACCGCGAATTCGTCGCCTGAAAGCCGGGCGGCTATGTCGCCGGTGCGGACCTGGAAGCGGATAATGCCGGCCAGGGCGCATATGACCAGGTCCCCCGCGCGGGAACCGTGCTGCTCGTTGATTGCGTGGACCCTGTCCATATCCATCATCATGAGGGACATTTCCCGAAGCCCTATTGCCCCCTGGCTAAAGCGCTCCTTTATGGAATCTTCCAGAAAACGGCGGTTGTTAAGCCCGGTAAGATCGTCGGTAACCGCCCGGCGGCGGGCCGATTCGCCCCAGCGCAGGAGGTCGTTAAGGTGGAGGACGGATTTGTCCAGCCAGCCGCTCTGGACCCTGCCTATTGATTCGAGGAGCCGGATCCCTATCATGGGATGCTCGTAGAGTATGCGGTAAAAATCCAGTACATGAAGGCTTAAAAGGTCCGAGTCTTCGGCGGCTACGAGGGTGGCGGATCTGGGCTTTTGGGAGATTACCGACATCTCCCCGAAAAAGGAGCCTTCCGGGACGCTGAAAGCCCAGCACCTGGCGCCGTCCTCTGTGGTTATGTAGGCGTTGAAACAGCCCGATATAAGGAAAAAAATCTCCTCGCCCTGTTCGCCTTCGCTGAACACGGTTTCCCCTTTCCCGATCCGGCGGCGGTCCATAAAGGCGGTAAGGGCGTCGAGTTCGAATTCGCCTATGTCCGCGAACAGGGAAAAAGCGGCCAGCGCCCGGACCGGCGAAACCTGGGAGGATGTTTGCGCGTTCATGGGGCGGCTTCCCCGGGGGGCGGGATTTCCGGCAAAGGGGAGGCGGCCGGGCAGCGGATTATACGGTCGCCCCCGGCGCGCCAGGCGTCCAGGAGCAGGGTGTAGTTCCTCTGGAGCAGGGAATCCCATTTTTCATCGTCATTGGGCCAAACGCCCCAGACGACGGTGGCGGAAAAGGCAAAAGCCGGAAATTTGTCCGCCGGGGGGGCCGGTTCCAGGGCGGCTATTTCCGCGTGAAGCGCGGCGGCGGTTTTTTCCGCCTGTTCCGCGTCGCAGCTTGGTACAAAGAGGCCGGTCTCGTTGCTTTTGAAGCGCATGGGCCAGCCCCGGCCAAGGCGGCGCACGGCGTCTTTGAGTACCTTGGCTATGCGGATCATGGCTTCGTCCCCGGCGGTGTGGCCCCGGGAATCCACAAAAATCTTAAAGCGATCCGGCTTGAGCTGGATCAGGGCGGTCGGAGCCGCCAGTATGCTGTTTATTTCATCGGAGAGGAAGGACTGCTTCCAGAGGCCGGTGCCGGGGTCTTCATAGGCCCTGCGGCGGAGTTCCTCTACCCAGGACATATTTGCCGCGGTGGTTTTGTTTATTTCCTTGAGCCGGTCCGAAATCATCAGAATGGAGCCGAGGAGAATCTGGGCGGCGGCGTGGGGTTCTTCCGGGGCAATTTGGCGGAGGGTAAGGCCGGGGGCGGGAAACGCGATCAGGGTTGAATCTTCGGCGGCCTCGGCCCGGGCGTCGTAGACCGCCTGGCGGGCGAAGTCGAAATCGCCGATGATGTTCCCCGGGGCAAAGCGGGCAAGTTCCTCGTCCTGATCTTCCCCGCCCCGGACAATACGGACGCTCCCGCTTTTAAGCAGGTAAAAGCGATCCGCCTTGTCCCCGGCGGAAAAAAGCCTGTCCCCCCGGCAAAGGCGGATCAGGCCTGAATGGGAGAGTACGAACTGCAGGCCCCTTTCTGTAAGGGTAGAAAAGAGCGCGGCTTTCTCGATTGGCAAAACATCCGCGATTGCGTCCACACCAAGAATTATAGCGCCTTCCGCCTGTTTTGCTAACCCCGTCCGGTGAACTGCCGCAGCCTCTATGGAATAACCGCCGAGTAGATTTCCCCGTAGGGGCCTTTTAGGTTGGTGGTCGATTCCCAGCGCAGGCAGAAGTATAGCCGCTGGCCCCGCTGGGTCTCGTCAAAGACAAGCGTAAAGGGGCTGGCCGTGTCAAAGTCCGAGTTGACCAGTTCCTTTACCGATGCCGGGGCGTGGTCCAGGATGGCCCAGCGGATTTCCGCGCCGTGGACCCCGTGGGGCTTGCCCCGCTTCTTGGTGAGGCTGTCCCAAAAGCGAATCGTTACCTGCCGGATAACCGACGTGTCCGCTTCCGCCTCCGGGTAGGTCGTAGGCGCGGTGACCGGGGTGGGGACGGGGTCCGGGGTGTGGATGCCGTAATACAGCTTGTCTTCTTCTTTCATCAGCTTGTTGTAGCGGATGGAGGTATTGGCAAAATCTTCCATCCCGTGCTCGGCCTCGTCCTTGGCCTCGTCCTTTGCCAGCCGGTTCCTGCTGGAGTTGACCTGCCCGTAGGTTGTCCGGGCCGTCAAAAAAACGATAATCTTGGCCAGGACCGCCGTAACATCCGTCTGGTTCCAGCCGAAGGCCGCGACTATTGCCGGATCTTCCAGAGCGGCCTTCCATTTTAGGCATAAATCTACAAAATCCTGCTCCCTGCGGGGGAGCCAGCTTGTACCTGACATATAAACCTCCATAAAATATAAAATAAAGATGGGGGCAGTCGCCCCCTACGGCCGGGCCAAGGTCCCGGCCTACCCCCTCTGCGGGGGCAAGGCCAATCGCTTTTCGCCCCCGCAACGCCCCCAAATTCAGGCGCAATACCCAGGAGTTTTGCGAAGCAAAACTCCGAAAATGAAAACGCGGAGCGTCTTCATTCCGTAACGCCCCCGAACCTGGAGCTTTCTACTTTGCCGGCTGGGGCGCGGGGGCCGGGTGGGGCGGCAGCCCGAGGTTCAAATGGCACTGGTGGTGATCCCGGTCTTCACGGCTTTTAAACGCCTTCATCCTGGTCATCATATTCTCAAAGTCCACTTTGTAACCGTCAAATTCAGGGCCGTCCACGCAGACAAACCTGGTTTCCCCGCCGACCGTAACCCGGCAGCCGCCGCACATCCCCGTACCATCGATCATGATCGTATTCAGCGACACCATGATGGGGGTATTGGTTTCGGCGGCGGCTTTTACGCAAAATTT
>JAIRZS010000034.1 GCA_031267115.1 Treponema sp. | reverse complement strand
GTCAGAAACCCCGTGAATCCGGGGCAAATTTCGCGAATCGATCTTGATCCGGAAGGTACCGAGTGTATTGTCTTTTGGACAAAGAACGCGAAGGACTTTATAGGGCGGCTGGACGAGCTGGAAAAGGCGGGGTACCGGTATTATTTCCAGTATACCTTAAATGGCTACGGCGGCGATATTGAAAAAAACATTGACGCGGAAGACGCGGCGGAAGCGTTTATCGAATTGTCAAAGCTGATAGGGAGGAAGCGGGTCATCTGGAGATACGATCCGGTAATTGTAAACGGCAGATATACCGCCGCCTTCCACGCGGAAAATTTCAAAAGGCTCTGCGCAAAACTAAGCGGCTTTACGGAAAAATGCGTTATCAGTTTTGTGGACGGCTACGGTTTTTTGGCGGAAACCTTCCGGGACCACAACATAAGGGAACCGGCCGAAGCGCAGATGCGCGAAATCGCGGACGTTATCTCCAGGGCGGCGGCAGAACACGGGATTTCCCCGGCATCGTGCTGCGAAACAATCGATCTTGCGGAATACAATATAGGCCGCAATAAATGTATTGATAATGAATTGATAAACGAACTGTTCGATCTGAATATCAGGTACAAAAAAGACACAGGCCAGCGCCGGGACTGCGGCTGCCACGCCAGCCGGGATATAGGCGCGTACAATACCTGCCTTCACGGCTGCGTATACTGTTACGCGAAACGGGGAAACAGGAAGCCCGTCTGCGATCCCGCCTCCCCGCTGCTCTGCGATTCTGCCGGATTTACTCTGCCGGGATAAGCCGGTACCCGCCGTCCTGGGCGCGGACGCTGCCTATGGCCGGGTAGACAAGGTGCATTCCGGCGATGGGGATGCCGTTCGATACGGCGTAGGCCAGTATCCTTTTACGTATCGCGGCGGCCGCCTGGGGGTCCGTGTCGTAAGTGACCGATATATCCGGCAGGGGGAACTGTATGCCCTCGACGTGCATCAGATCGCCCCAGATAAGCAGGCGCTTGCCGTCGGATTCCACCTGGAAAACCGTATGCCCCGGGGTATGGCCGAACGCCGCGATTGCCCTGATTCCGGGCAGAAGTTCCTGTATTGCCGCTCCAAGCTCTCCGGGGAGGAAAGTTTCCACTTTGCCGTCATAGGCGGCCAGGGCGTTTACCGCGCCCCGGTTTATATTGGTCCTGGTCCAGTAATCCCGCTCCTGCCGGGCAAGGTATACCTTCGCGTTCGGGAACAGGGGCTTCCCGTCCTTCTGAAGCCCGCCTATATGATCCCCGTGCATGTGGGTAAGCAGCACCGCGTCAATTTGGGCAGGGTCCACCCCCAGGGCCTTCATGCTCTCGAAGAGAGTAGTCCCGAAGCCGGTATCCACGAGCACGGTCCGGTCCGGCGACCGTATCAGGAAGGTGTTTGTCTCGGACTGGAAAGAAGAGCCGAGGTAGCGCCTGATATCTTCCGCGCCGGCGCCGATCAGGACGGAATCCCGCCCCGGCCCCCGGTTTTCCACGAGGGTATACACATCAAAACGCCCCAGCCGGTAAGTGAATATATTGGTATCCGACCCAAACGCGTTAACCGTCATTAAACTCAAGAGGAAAAACACCGGAGTTTTGTTCATGGACAGCCTCCTTTAATACGCTCATTTTATCACGGTTCGAATACCATAGTAAAGCGTCGGCATCATATCGCCCGCGTCAGCGGCTTAACATTTGAAGATTTTTTAAAAAATTTGGGCGCATTTCCGGCGCTCCGCGCCGGAAACCGGGCTTTGCGGGGTTCCGCTCCGCTCCATTCTTTGCGCCTGGCGGCGCAAAGAACGCCGCCCCTCCAATCCCTTGCGCGGCTGCAAACCGGCGCTTTTTTCCGTGGAATCTTCCTCGCATTTTTTTGTAATGCTAAGTTGCTGTTACCCGCAATACCCTCCCGGTGCCATCCCTCCCAACCTAAATTTTTCGCAAAAACCCCTTGACATGTTCATATATTATACTTGTATAATATATGAACGATATAATATATAACAAGGAGGGTATATGTCGCTAAAACACGGCCTGCTCGCGCTTTTGAACCATAAACCGTCCAGCGGCTGGGAACTCGACAAGATGTTCCACGATTCGCTGGACTTCTTCTGGCAGGCGCAAACAAGCCAGGTCTACCGGGAGCTTAACGCCATGGAAAAGCAGGGCTGGCTCAGTTCGGAACTTGTCTACCAGACGAATAAGCCCAATAAAAAACTCTACACCATTACGGAGACAGGAAAACAGGAATTGCAATCCTGGCTTCTGTCCTTTGATGACGCGGTCGAGGAAATGTTTCATGTCCGTAACCCGCTGCTCCTGCATCTCTTTTTTGCCGCCGGGATTAGCCCGGAAAAAACAAAGGAGATGCTTGAGTCGTTCCGCGCCAGGTGCCGGGAATCCCTGCGTTCGCTTGAGACGGCGGTGGAAAATATCAGGAAATACCGGGGAGAGCTTGAAAACACCGATCACGCCGATTATTGGCGCATGGTAATGCTTTTCGGAAAACACCGGTACAAGGCGTCGGAAAAATGGGCGACTGAATCGCTGTCGTTTCTCGAAAAAAAGATAAGCAAGGAGGAATAAGCATGAAAATGGTCTGGCATGATCTGGACAAGGCCGCCTTTGCCGCCTTGCCGTTAAAAGCGGACGAGGGCGCGGCGGAAAATTCGCGCACGGTTGTTATTTCCGGTGCCGGCGATATAAAACACTGCCTGGGCTGTTTCGGCTGCTGGATAAAGACGCCGGGGGCCTGCGTGATAAAAGACGGCTGCCCTGCCATAGGGCAGGCGCTTTCCCGCTGCCGGGAACTTGTTATCATAAGCAAATGTGTCTACGGCTCCTACAGCCCCTTTATCCGCAGGCTTTGGGACCGCAGCATTTCTTACCTGCTGCCTTTTTTTGTCTGCAAGAACAACATAACGCGCCACCAGCGCCGTTACGGCAGCCATTTTTCCCTTGCGGTGCATTTTTACGGGGACAGCAGCGCCGAAGAACAGGAAACCGCGGAAACGCTGGTAAAGGCAAACAGCATGAATTACAACGCCTATCCTGCCGGCATACATTTTTACCGCAGCGTTGATGAACTGGCTGGAGGCATGAAAAATAGTTTGAAAGACAACTTAAAGGAAGATTTGCAATGAATATAGCGCTTATTAACGGCAGCCCGAGGGCTGAAAGAAAAAGCAACTCCGCTATCCTGCTCCGGTTTTTAAAATCGAAACTGGGCAACGACAGCCCTGTCGCTTCCTATCATTTTAACAGGCCTGGGAACAGCGAATACTTCCAGGAACTCTGCGGGATGGACACGCTGGTTCTTTCTTTCCCGCTTTATGCAGACGCAATTCCTTCACATTTTTTCCAGATAATGGTTGAATTTGCGGCATACCGAAACCGCGCAAACCTACAGCAAGAAATTCTTGTTTATGTTTTGATGAACAACGGCTTTTACGAAGGCCGGCAGTGCAACACCGCGCTCCGCATTGTCCGTAATTGGTGCCGCCGCGCCGGCCTTGTTTACGCGCAGGGCGCCGCAACGGGCGCGGGAGAAACGCTCGGGTTTTTGAAACAAACCCCGCTGGGGCATGGGCCGCTGGGGAATCTGGGCAAGGCCGTTACGGCCCTGGCCTTGAATATTATAGAACGGAAAAAGGGGGATGACATACTTTTCAGCCCCAACATGCCCCGGTCCTTTTGGCAATTTATGGCCAACAGGGTGTTTTGGCTGCCTGCCGCAAAGAAAAACGGCCTGAACCGCAAGGACATTTACCGCGCAACAGCGCCGGAATGATTGCTATTAAAAAGACTTCAGAGCAAAAACTTCTTTTACTTATTCGACTTATTCGACTTTGCGGTAAAAACCCCAAAGCATGTTTTTTACTCCAACCACCCCGCCAGTATACGGCGGTAGTCTTCCTCGGTTTCGGCCCGGACCAGCGCGTTTCTAAGGCGTGCGCCGCCCGGAACGCCCTTTGTGTAGGCGCAGAACTGCTTCCGCATTTCCCGGCAGGCCGCGTATTCGCCCATATCGGGAATAAGAAGGCCAAGGTGGCGGAAAGCGGCGTTTACGCGCTCGGCGGGGGCCGGAGCGGGGCAGCTTTCGCCGAGAAGGAGGGAGCGGGCCTCCCGGAAGATAAAGGGGTTGCCCAGCGCGCCCCGGGCAAACATAATAGCCGCGCAGCCTGTTTCCCGCAGCATCCTTTCGGCAGCCTCCGCCGAAAAAAGATCGCCGGAACCGGCTACCGGCGCAGGAAGGCGGCCGGCCAGGTCCGCGATAAGGGACCAGTCGCTTTGGCCGCCGTAACCCTGGGCGCGGGTGCGGGGGTGCAGGCAGACCAGGGCGGCCCCCGCGCCGACCGCCGCAGCCGCGGTTTCCCGGTAATTAAGGGAGGCGGCGTCCCAGCCGGACCGTATTTTTACCGTAACCGGGACGCCCCCCAGCGCCTCTCCCGAAGCGCGGACAACCGCGGCGACAATATCGCCGAGCAGGGCCGGGTCGCGCATAAGGGCCGCTCCCGCGCCGCTTTTGACCACTTTGGGGACAGGGCAGCCGCAGTTAATATCAACCAGATCCGGCCCGAAAGGGGCCAGTTTCAGCGCGGCGCGGTACATTACATCAGGGTCCGCGCCGAAAAGCTGGACAGCGTAGAAACCCTCCCCCGCGCCCCGGCGCATAAGGCGGCCTGTCTTGCTTTCCGCCAAATCGCCGGGCCGGCGGACAATAGCCTCCGCCGAGGCAAGCTCGGTATAGCCAAGATTCGCCCCGTACCCGGCGCAAATCTGCCGGAAGGCCCGGTCGGTGTACCCGGCCACAGGCGCGAGAAAGAGATTGCCGGGCAGAATAAGCGGGCCGGCGGCAACGGGCCGGTACAGGCCGGCGGGATTCGTCACCCGTTCGGGAGGCCGAAAAAGCGGTTGGAATTTTCCCAGAGCCGCGCTGCCAGTTCCTCATCATCCATATCCAGCATTTCCCCCAGGAAACGGGCGGTCATGGGCAGGTACTTGGGCATATTCCGCTTGCCCCGGTAATCCGCCGGAACCATAAAGGGGCTTTCCGACTCAATCAGGATGCGGTCCAGGGGCAGTACACCAATAGTTTCGTGGAGATTCCTGGCGTTCCGGTAGGTTAAATTCCCGGCAAAGGAGAAATATATGTTCAGGTCCAGTGCCTTTTTCGCGTATTCCGCGTCTTCGGAATAGCAGTGCAGCACACCGCCCCTCGGGGGCAGCCGGTCCTTGAGAATTTCCAGCACATCGTGGCCCGCGTCCCGGTTGTGGATAATAACCGGCAGATTCAGCTTGGCGGCCAGGTCAAGCTGGGTAATAAAAAGCTCAATCTGGGAATTTTTATCCCCGAATTTGCGGTAATAGTCCAGGCCTATCTCCCCTATCGCGGCAACCCGGGGCAGAGTCACGCTTTGCTCGATAGTTTGCAGCCAGTTTTTCCCCGGATTCTGGACCTCGGACGGGCTTACGCCCACAGCGTGGTACACGTTTACCGAAGTCTTCAGATTTTCGTAGATCCTGGTAAAGTCATGGAGGCTGTTGCAAATTGATACAAGCCGGGCAACCGAAGCCTGGCGCGCTTCCTGGATAACGATAAGCTGCTCAATAGGATCATCGCAAATAAGCCCAATATGAGCGTGAGTATCAAAATACTGCATGGCTTTTTCCAAAAGAGATGAATTAGGGTAATTCCAAACTGGATTCTCTTAAGTATAACAGATGATCTTTTCGCCGTCAATGAAGAATTTCAAAAATAAGCAATTCCCGGGGCCTCTCCCGGATTTTTGTGGAAAATTCTCCCTAAAGTTAAACCAGAGAGCAGGCCCAGGCCCCTATATAGCGTATAGATTTTTTTATTCAGGGCGCATCCGGGGGCCAACCTGCCCATAGGGCAGGACGGCCCCCGGACCGGGCTTTGCGGGGCTGCGTTATCACTCCGGCCCCGGCGCTCCGCGCCGTGGCTAAACCTCTCCAATCCCTTGCGCGACCGGCAAAGGCGGCATTTTCCACTATTTTCCCTTTGAAGTCAGCAATTCTCTGTTTTACTAACCAGTGAAAGGATACCAAAAATTTGCAACGAGGGGTGGCCGGGGGAAAAGCGCCCTC
>JAIRZS010000279.1 GCA_031267115.1 Treponema sp. | reverse complement strand
TCGTTGATCGCCAGGGTATCGAGGCGCAGGCCGCCTGCCGACGCGATGATGTTCCGCTGCTCCGCCCCGCCGAGGTGCATGTCGCAGTAGGTGGTCGGCTGGGTCCCGGCCAGAAAGGTAAGGGTTACGCCGCCGGGGCAGGCGTTCGTTTTAAGCTGCCCGGACAGAGAGCAGACCGTTACATCCACAAGCCCGCTGGAAGGCCGGATAAAGTCCTTCATGGGAAGGTCGGTGTGTATGTCGCGCATATAGTCGCCCCAGACAGGGCCGGCCAAAGTAGCGCCGGTAAGGGAAAGCCCCAGGGAATTGCCGGGCTTGTCAAAGCCGAACCAGATTGCCGTGGTATAGTAGGGGGTAAATCCTACGGTCCACGCGTCGGACCAGTTCTGTGTGGTGCCGGTCTTGCCCGCCGAGGGGATGCGGTAGCGGTTCCCGTTCTCGTCCCGGTAGGCGAGCTTGCTTCCGGAATTGGTCCCGCTGGTCAGGGTCCCCGACTCCACGGTTCTTTTCATAAGCGAGGTCATTACATAGGCGTTTTGCGGGCTTATAAGCTGGGCCTTGTCCCCCATGCGCCGCTGGCTGAGCCGCACATCCCGCTCGATGTCCAGCAGCACCCTGCCGTTCCGGTCCTCCACCGAACGTATCGCGATGGGGGTAACGTCGCGGCCCTGGTTGGCGAATACCGCGAAGGCGCGGGCCATTTGGATGGGCGCGACCGAGATGATCCCCAGCCCCATGGGGTAGACCCGGGGGAAGGTACTCCGTTTTGCGTCCGGATCGGAGATCCCCAGAAGCAGCGCCGCCCGGTCAATGGCCGCGTCAAAGCCGATAGCGTCCAGTATCTTGAGGGACGGCACGTTCATGGAGTGGGCAAGGGCGTCGTAGAGCAGCACCGGGCCTTTCCATTCGCCCCGGAAGTTAAGGGGGATATAGGGAGTCCCGTCCTCGTTGTGGAACACCATAGGGAGATCGTATATCAGCGTCGAGGGGGTGAATTTTTTGCTGTCAATGGCCGCCGAATAGTAGAGCGGCTTGAAGGAGCTTCCGGGCATGATGCGTCCCTGGGTCGCCCTGATAAGCTGGTTTGATTCGTCGTATTTGGAACCGCCGACAATCGCTTTGATATAACCCGTCTCGTTTTCGATAGTGATAAGCGCTCCCTCTATCACATTTTTCTCGGTAGTGTCTTTCAGATCGGCGTAAGCGTAGTTGGTTATCGTTTTAAGGTCCTGAAGCCCGAAAAGCAGGGCCGCCATATCCACCACGGGGTTGATGGTCCTGGTATACCGGGACTGCGCCTTGCGCTCGTTCTGGGCGTCGGATGTAGCGTGAATGCCGTTCAGATCGAAAACCAGGGAGAGGAGATCGACGACAGGTATATAGGTGCGCTCGGCCTGGATCAGCCGGGAACCTTCGCTGCGGGCGTATTCCCTGTTCGCCCTGACAAGCCCCTGTTCCATGTATTTTACCGCGGCGTTCTGGAAATCCAGGTCCAGCGTCGTATGCACGGTGTACCCGTCCCGGTAATAGTCCATAGTGCCGTACATCAGCCCATCCAGTTCCCGGCGCACATACTCGCTGAACCAGGGCGCCGCGTCTTCCCGGTTGTAGTAGGCCGCGGTGGACGCCCTGGTATAGTCGTAGTTTGCCCAATACTCGCTGAACGAGGCGTCGGCCTCTTCCCTGGTCGTGTAGCCGAATTCGATCATGCGGTCCAGCACCGAACGCTGCCGCTCCATTGCCACATTGGGATTATCCAGCGGGTTGTAGCGGGAAGGGTTGGCAAGCTGTATCACCAGGACCGCCGCCTCCGCCAGGGTAATGTCGCGGGCGCTGTGCCCGAAAAAGTACTTGCTCGCCGCCTCTACCCCGTAGACCCCCGGCCCCATATACATATAATTGAGGTAAATTTCCAGAATTTCGTTCTTGGTATAGCGCCGTTCCATCTGGATAGCCCACCAGAGTTCCCTGATTTTCCGGGAAAGGGTCCGTTCGGTCCTGTCCGTGTAGAGTGTCCCCGCTACCTGCTGGGTTATGGTAGAACCCCCTCCCCAGTTTTTGCGGAGAATCTGCCCTATCAGCGCCCGCGTGATAGCCCGGATACTAAAGCCCTTGTGGTTGTAGAAGTCCGGGTCCTCGCGGGCCAGCACCGCGTAGATAAGATGGCGGGGAAGCCCGTTCAGCGAAACCATTTCCCGCTTTTCGTCCGCGGAAAATTCGGTAATAAGGTTGCCGTTTATATCGAGTATCTTGGTAGGCAGGGCCGGGGCAAATTCGACGAAATTTTCCTGATTCTTGACATTCGCCGTTTCCGCCAGGGACAGACCCAGCCCGATGCCTATACCAATAGCAGTAATAACCGTGACCGCCGCGAACACGCGGAGAAGGATAGACCCTTTCATTGTATAAGATAAATATAATGCAACACCGCCCATTCAGTAAAGATACCGTCCGGCGTTTGGAATAGTTCCATGTTTCAAAGCGGAATTTGGGCGCATCCCCGGCTCCGCCGGGGACCGGGCTATCCGCTTGTATCTTTTTTGCCTCCGGCAAAAAAGGATACCGCTTCTATCCCTTGCGCTGCCGGAAAACGGCATCCCTGCCGTTTTCCGGCTTTGAGTTTTTGCAGAGCAAAAACTCATGAATCGTCGCAGCCGGCATCCTTGCCGGCCTCTTGCAGGTCAAGAATAGCCCGCATGGGTGGGCAGGTGGATGGCCGGTACCCGCCGCGGTTAAATTTGCCCTATACGCAGCGCCCGCATGGCGTTTGTTATAGCGATAAGCGCGACACCCACATCCCCGAATACCGCGGCCCACATAGTCGCAATGCCCAGCGCGCCGAGGGCCAGGATCACCGCTTTGACCCCAAGGGCAAAGACAATGTTCTGCCAGACTATGGCTTTGGTTTTCCGGGCTATCTGTATAGCGCCCGCAAGTTTCGACGGCTCGTCGGTCATAAGCACCACATCGGCCGCCTCAATCGCCGCATCGGAGCCGACCCCGCCCATGGCAATGCCTATGTCGCTTCGGGCAAGGGCCGGCGCGTCGTTGATGCCGTCCCCCACAAAGACAAGGTTTCCCCCGTTTTCCCGTCCCTCCTCCAGCGCTTCCAGTTGGGCAACTTTGTCCTGGGGCAGCAGTTCCGCATACACGGCGTCAAGGCCCAGCTCGCGGCCAATAGCTTCCCCGGCGATTTTACTGTCGCCTGTCAGCATGACCACTTTCTTTACCCCGGCAGCCTTCAGGCTTTGCACCGCCCGTACGCTGTCCGGCTTGGGCTCGTCGGAAATTACCAGGCAGCCCGCGTACACATTTTCGATAACCAGATGCACCAGGGTCCCGGGAATCGCGGGCCTCTCGTAAACTATGCCTTCGGCGGCAAGCAGGGAATCGTTGCCGATCAGAGTGTCCCTGCCGTCGATCCTCACCCGTATTCCCTTCCCGGCTATCTCGTCGGGCTGCCCGATCCGGCTGCTTTCAATTTTCCGGCCCGTTGCCCGGCCATAGGCCTGGCGGATGGAAAGGGCAATAGGGTGGTTGGAATACTGTTCTCCGTGGGCCGCGCAGAAAAGCAGTTCCTCTTCGGTAAATCCATCCGCGGGCATAATGCGGGTAACTTTAAAAACGCCGCTTGTAAGGGTGCCTGTCTTGTCAAAAACCACCGTATCAACTTTGGCAAGGGCGTCAAGATAGCAGGAACCTTTAACCAGTATGCCTTTCTTTGACGCGCCGCCTATGCCGCCGAAAAAACTTAAAGGTATTGATATTACCAGGGCGCAGGGGCAGGACACGACGAGGAAGACCAGCCCCCGGTTTATCCATTCCGCGAAAACCGCGCCTTCAATGACAAGCGGCGGGATAAACGCCAGGGCCGCGGCGGCGAATACCACGACAGGGGTGTAGTAGCGGGCAAACCTGGTGATAAAATTTTCCGCCGGGGATTTCCTGCTGCCCGCGCTTTCCACCAGCCTCAGTATTTTCGACACGGTAGACTCGCCGAATTCCCGGCTGACCTCGATAATCAAAAGGCCGTTTTTGTTGATGGAGCCGGAGAGTATCTCGCTTCCCGGCCCCACATCCCTCGGCAGGGCTTCCCCGGTCAGGGCCGAAGTATCCAGGGCGGAAAAGCCTTCCACAACCAGGCCGTCAAGCGGCACCTTCTCCCCGGCCTTGACCACGATAAGATCGCCGGGGACCACCTGCTCCGGGGGTACAGTGAGTATTTCTTCCCCTTTCTTTACATGGGCAAAGTCCGGCTTAATATCCATCAGGGCCGATATCGACGTCCGCGACCGGTTCACCGCCAGGTTCTGAAAATATTCCCCAACCTGGTAGAAGAGCATCACCGCCGCGCCTTCCGGATATTCGCCTATGGCAAAGGCCCCGACAGTAGCGATACACATAAGGAAGTTTTCGTCAAAGACCCGCCCGCGGGAAATGTTCCTTGCCGCGCGGAGCAGCACGTCCCAGCCGATAAGCAGGTAGCTCGCGAGGAACACCGCCAGCGACAGCGGCGCCTCGAACCTGGCGATAAGCCCCAGCGCGAAAACCAGCGCCCCCGCCGCCTGGAACGCGCGGTAGGCCAGGGCTTTCCCCTCAAGGCCGGCCCTGCCGGCCTTCGCCTTTTCCCTGCCTTCCACGGAAACCTGAATCCCCGGCTCTATTTCCCGTACAAGCCCGGACGCCTCCTCCATGATCGCCGGCAGCCTGGCTTTGTCCGCCGCGCTGATAGTTATCTTTTGGGAGACAAAATCAAGGATAGCCCCCTGGACCCCTTCGATACGGCCAATCGAGGCCTCGATCTTCCCCGCGCAGTGCGGGCAGTCAAGCCCCGCGAGGCGCATCACCCGCCGCCCGGAAACAACCTGTTCCATAACAACCCCCTTGCCTAATCCCGCCGAAACTCATTCGCAGACGTGGAGCAGCCCCAGGTCAAAAATGTTTTTTACATGCTCGTCGTCCAGCGAGTAGTAAACCACCTTCCCGTCCCGGCGGTACTTGACCAGCTTGGTCTGCCTGAGCGCCCGGAGCTGGTGCGATATCGCCGATTTGGTCATGCCCAGAAGAACCGCAATGTCGCACACGCACATTTCCGCGTTAAACAGGGCGCAGAGTATCTTGACCCGCGTCGAATCGCCGAACATCTTGAAAAGGTCCGCCAGATTGAGCAGCGTTTCCTCCTCGGGCATAACCTTCCGGACCCGGCTCACCACTTCCTCGTGGATAGTCGCGCAGTCACAGCGGTCAATATCGGCGGCATATTCTCCCATGTCTTTCTCCTGTATCATCGGCCCGTATCGTCAAACCGATGAATAATTGAACAATTGAATATATATTCAACTGTAACGATAAAAAAGCCGGAAGTCAAGCAAATTTCAGGATAAATGTGCAGATTCTTTGTTCTGGGCGCATCCGCGCGCCAACCTGCCCGCAGGGCAGGACGGCCCGCGGACCGGGCTTTACGCTTGTATCTTTTTTGCCTCCGGCAAAAAAGGATACCGCTTCAATCCCTTGCGCGGGCAAAAATCGCCCTCCGTGGCGATTTTTTGCCTCGGAGTTTGCCGTAGGCAAACTCCATCTATCCGCCGTTGGCGGATAGCAATAGAAACAGCGGCATCCCTCCCGCAGGTGCCTGGCACCGTTTTCAGGGGAACGGAAAGGTTCGCGGCCAAATAAGTAACACGAGTTCGATAAGAAGAAAGAAGCATTTTAGTCTTCCTTTTTCTACTTCTTTGACTTATTTGACTTTGCGGTAAAATTCCAAAACATGTCTTTTAATATAATCAAGCTATTAGCCGCGTATGGTTCCCACTTGCAGGAAACCGGCGTTCAGGGCGCCGCAGCGCGCGCCTTCGGCCACGGCGGCGCGGAGTCCGGCGTCCAGGGCGGAGGCGAGTCCCGCGGTAAAGGCGTCGCCGGAGCCGGTGGTGTTGAGCGCCCTGGGGGCCGGGGCGACGGGGTATTCATCGGGAACGCCGCCCGAGACAAGCCATACCGGTTTTAGCCCCCTGGTAAGGACGATGCCGCAGCGGTATTCGATGGAAAGTTTCTTGCAGATTTCAAGGACCGCCTCTTTTACCGCCGCTGCGGCCGCGCCCTCGCCGGGCAGTTCCCCGTTATGTATCAGATTCGGGGCGAAAGTGGCGGCGAATTCCAGAAGGTTGGGCTTTATGACATCGGGGCTGTAGGGCAGGCTGTTGAGGAGGTCTTCGCCCCAAAGGTCAAGCACCACGCGGCGCCCCCTCTCTTTGGCCCGGCGCACCATAAAGGGCACAATTTCGCCGGAAAAGCCCGGCGCCTTTGTTCCGGCAATTACCACGGTCCCGCAGTCCGCAAGCAGCTTTTCATAGGCTTCCCGCAGCCGCCCCTCGGCCCCCTCCTCAACCGCCCCGGCGTTCTCTATCAGTTCGGTGACACTGCCCTCCTTTTCATCTATGAGCGTATAACAGAAACGGATAGGGCTGCCGCTTTCTACCCAGCGTACGGAAAGCCCTTCCTGCCGGCTTTTTTCAAGGAAAAGGGGCCGAAGGTCTCCCCCCAGGGTAGTAAGGTGGAGGGAAGGCTTCCCCAATTGGGAAAGGACCCGGCATACATTGAGGCCCTTGCCGGCCACATCAAAACGGTGGCGGGGGGAGCGGTTTACCCTGTCTATCGTTATCGAGCCAAAACAGAGGATCTTTTGCAGGGTGGGGTTCATTGAAACAGTCAGATACATGTGTCATACTATAAACATGGCGGAAGAAGCGTACAAGCGGCCAAGCTGGGATGAGTATTTCATGGAAGTCTGTGATGCAATCTCCAAGCGGGCGACCTGCGGCCGGGGAAGATCCGGCTGCGTTATCGCGAAAGACAACCAGATACTGGTAACCGGCTATGTGGGGGCGCCGGCGGGGCTTCCCCACTGCGACGAGGCGGGGCACCAGTTAAAGCAGATGATCCACGAGGACGGCAGCATTACGACCCACTGCGTAAGGACCGTCCACGCGGAACAAAACGCGATTTGCCAGGCCGCCAGGCGGGGAATTGCCATTGAGGGCGCTACCCTTTACTGCCGCATGACCCCCTGCCGCACCTGTACCATGCTGATCATTAACTGCGGGGTTGTCCGGGTTGTCTGCCAGCGCCGCTACCACGACGCGCAGGATTCGGAGGCCATGCTGAAGCTTGCCGGTATCCGGCTTGAATACATACACGACGAAGTCCAGCAGTACGAAAACCAGTAATTAAAAGACGGAGGTCTGTGCCAGCTCCCCTGCTTTTATCCCTTGTTTTGGGTAAGGCGGAAGCGGAGGTACATTTCTTCCAGGGTTTTCTTGGGGCCCGGGGCGGAGTTGCGCAGACGGCATACGGCCATATCCCGCCTTTCCATGTAAAAATCGTAGATGGCCCGGGGGTCCGTGCTTTTGACCATGGTGTAGGCCGGGCGGGATCCCAGGAAGGAGCGGACTTCTGCATGGCTTACCGCGGAAATGCCGAAACGTACCAGCCGGGACCGGACTTCCTGTATCTCCTCGCAGGAAAGGTTAAAGAGGAATTCTTCCAGGGCCTCCTGCGTTTCCGGGCTGCCGAGCTGGGCAATGAGAAATTCGCTCCAGTCCTTGCCCATGCCAAGGGAAACCCGCATCAGCTCGCTGGCGCCATCCATGGTGCCGAAACTTGGCGGGGACGCGTCCCGGGCGGTCCAGAGGGTTTCCAGGGCGGGCCGGTGTTTCGCGGTACTGAGTTCCGTCCCGCTGTCCCAGAAGGAAACCAGATCGTCTACCAGATGGTTCTTGATTTCGCGGGGAAACGCCAGGTCGTCCAGGCAGGAAAAGTAGACTTCTTCGGCCAGGAGGGTGCAGGTAATGGAAAGGATGACCTGCCTGAGCGGTTTGTAGAAGGCCTCGATATTGCTGACCAGCTTTAAGACAAAGGAAAAGGCGTGGCACTTGGCGATAAAATAGCTGTGGGCGCCGACGGCGCGGGTGGGGAGGCGGAGCAGGCGGGCCGCGGGGGAGTAGGCGCTTAAGGATTCCAGGAAGCTGTCCCTGGTGGAAGGGCCGCCGGCGCCGCTCTTGCGCCTTTCGGCATAACCGCCCTCGACTGCCCGTACCGAGGGGAAACGGGCCACGGAGGCCCCCAGTTCTTTTAAAGCGGCAAAACGTTCCCTGGCCAGGCCGCCCTCTTCCGGAAAGGAAGAATCCAGAAAGGCGTATATATCCCCAATCAGGCGTTCTTCCTGTTCCCTGAGCGCGTATGCCGGAAGAAGTTCGTGACGGGTTCCGCCGTAATCGCAGGTTTTGGAACCAGAGCGAAAGGAATCGGCGGATGTATCCAACCTAGCGTCAACCATACCAACTATGCTACCCCAGAAATCGCGAATTATCAAGTTTTTTCGTAACTATTCAGTCGGGGGGCTAAAGCCCCCACTCCGCAAAAAGCCTTGTCAAGGCTTTTTGCAATATCCGGTTGAACGAGGGGGTTTGGACCCCCTCCGCTCGAAAAAAACTACATTTTTTTCGAGCTACCCCCACTTGGCATTTATTGGCAAGTGATAGACTGAATAGTTACATATATTCAGGATTGGCTGAAATTTCCCCTGGGGACAAGAAAGAAAAACAGGAAGAAGATAGAAAACCAAGGTAATGCTATATGTTCGTGAGTTTCGTGTGGTTTCGGGCTAAAGCCCGGCGGCTAAATTCCCCCAAATTCCGCGGGTCAAGTTTAGCGGATTTTTGGGGGGTAGGCCGGGACCTTGGCCCGGCCGCAGGGGGGCCGGACAAGGCCCGCGGCTGCCCGGAATCGCCCGCCCGGTAACAGGCCCCCCCTCTGAATAATTACAAATTGGATTGGATTGAAGGCGGGGACTCCGCGCGCTTTGCCATGCGGGCTTTTCAGTGTACACGCCGCAATGCGCCGCGCCGCCCCCGGCCTACCGCCCGATAATAGCCGCCAGCGCCGCAGCGGTAAGGCCCAGTTCCCCGGCGACTTTCGCGGCCGGGGCGGATTCGCCGAAGCGTTCCACCGAGAGGATGTCTTCCCGCCTGGCCCAGTGTTCCCAGCCCTGGCGGACGCCCGCCTCGGC
>JAIRZS010000248.1 GCA_031267115.1 Treponema sp. | reverse complement strand
TTCTTTAACTTCTTTCCCTTTTTGGCTTTGAACGTAAGCCGGGGTCAGACCCCTCCCCTTCATTCAAAACTTATTCGACTTCTTCGACTTCGCGGTAAAATTCCACCGGAGGCCTGTATGGGGGGTAGCGGAGAAGCGTTTTTGCCGGGGGCAAAAACCTTCGGAGCGCAGGGGGGCCGGAAGGCGGCCCCCTGCCGCAGGCAGGGGGAGAGGCGCCCGCCGCCCGGTAACAGGCCCCCCCTCTAAATAATCGGATGTTTTTCCGAATTCCGGGGGAAACCCCCTTGCGCCATAATACGTAGTGTGATAAGATTGAAAAAGACCCGAAAGGATACTATATAATCGGCACAATATAACGATGTATTATTAGCGGACTACCCCTTTAGTTGTGGTATATGCGGGCCACGCGGCCCCCGGACCTGCCAGGATAACAGGATAAAAAAATGCGCTGTCCTCATTGCGGCAATTTTGACGACAAAGTAATCGATTCCCGGACTTTGGCCAAAGGCGAGGCTATCAGGCGGAGGCGGGAGTGCAACGGCTGCGGTTTCCGGTTTACCAGCTACGAGCGTATCGAGGAAAAGCAGTTTATGGTGATCAAGCGGGACGGGCGCAGGGAGCCTTTCGACCGGGCCAAGATTGAGCGGGGGGTGCAGCGGGCTTTGGAGAAGAGGCCGGTTTCCCAGATGAGTATTGAAAACCTGGTGAACGAGGTGGAGGACGCCTCGGCGATCCAGGGCACGGGGAACCACGAGATCGGCGCCTCGGCGATCGGGGACCTGGTGCTGGAAAAGCTGGCGCCGCTGGACCAGGTGGGCTATATACGCTTCGCCTCGATTTACCGGCATTTTGAAAACCTGGAAGAATTTATGCGCGAGATAAAAAAAATGGGGAGGATGTCCCGTTGATCAGGAATGTGGTGAAGCGCTCGGGCGAAATAGAGCGCTACGACCGGAAAAAAATATACGGCGCGGTGGGCAAGGCTTTCGGGGCGGCTGTTCCGGGCATTGCGGAGGCGGAGCTGCGCTCCAGGGCCGGGAAGATCGCGGACCGGGCGGAGGAGGCGGTTGCCGGACTTATGGCGGGGCGGCACCCGAACTCTATCCCCGCGATCGAGGAGATTCAGGACCTGGTGGAAAACGCGCTGGTCGAGGCTGGTGAGACGGCGACGGCCAAGGCGTATATCCTCTACCGCGCCAGGCACGAGGCGATGCGGGACGCGAGAAAGCTTATGCTTGACATTGACTCTACCATGAACGGCTACCTTAAGCAGTCCGACTGGCGGGTCAATGAAAACGCGAATGTCAACTATTCGCTGGGCGGGCTTATCCTGCACAATTCGGGGAGTATTACCGCGAATTACTGGCTCAAGAATGTCTACTCCCCGGAAATCGCCCGGGCGCACCGCGAGGCCGACTTCCATATACACGATCTTTCCATGTTCTCGGGCTACTGCGCGGGCTGGTCCCTGCGCCAGCTTATCACCGGCGGGCTGGGCGGGGTGCCGGACAAGATAACCAGCAAGCCGGCCCGGCACCTTTCCACGCTGATGCAGCAGGCGGTAAATTTTCTGGGCTGCCTGCAAAACGAGTGGGCAGGGGCCCAGGCGTTTAGTTCTTTTGATACTTATACGGCCCCTTTTGTAAAGGCGGACAACTTAAGCGATAAGGATTTAAAACAGTGCTTGCAGAGTTTTGTGTTCGGGGTCAATACCCCGAGCCGCTGGGGGAGCCAGGCGCCTTTTACCAATATTACCCTGGACTGGACGGTCCCCGCGGATCTCGCGGACAAGAAGGCGGTGATCGGCGGGAAGGAAGCGGGCTTTACCTACGGGGAATGCCGGGACGAGATGGACCGGGTGAACCGGCTCTTTATCGAGCTTATGCTCGAGGGGGACGCGGACGGGCGGGGCTTCCAGTACCCTATTCCTACTTACAATATTACCTCCGATTTTGACTGGGAAAGCGATAACGCCCGCCTGCTCTTCGAGATGACTTCCCGCTACGGGACGCCGTATTTCCAGAATTTTGTCAATTCCGACCTGGACCCCGCCGACGTGCGATCGATGTGCTGCCGCCTCCGGCTTGACAAGAGGGAGCTGCGGAAACGCGGTGGCGGCCTTTTCGGTTCGGACGAGCTGACAGGCTCTCTGGGGGTGGTAACCATCAACCTTCCCCGGATCGGGTATCTCGCGAAAAACGAGCAGAATTTCTACAGCCGCCTGGGGGGGCTTATGGAGCTTGCCCGGGACAGCCTTATCGCCAAGCGGAAAATGGTGGGCCGGCTTTTGGAAACCGGGCTTTTCCCCTATACCAGGCGCTACCTCTCGACGCTGGATAACCACTTTAATACTATCGGCCTTGTGGGGATGAACGAATGCCTCCTCAACTTTCTGGGGGAAGGGGCGGATATTTCCACGGCCGGGGGCCGCGCCTTTGCCCTGGAGGTACTGCGGTTTATGCGGGACAGGCTCGCGGATTTCCAGGAGGAATCCGGGGAGCTTTTTAACCTTGAGGCTACCCCCGCGGAATCCACTTCCTACCGCCTGGCGAAGCACGACAGGGAAAGATACCCGGATATTATCTGCGCCGGGACTTCCGAGCCGTACTACACCAATTCTACCCAGCTTCCGGTTACGCAGACCGAAGATGTCTTTGACGCGCTGGATATCCAGGAAGAGCTGCAGGCGGCCTATACCGGCGGCACGGTGTTCCACTGTTTCCTGGGGGAGGCGATCGAGGACTGGCGGTCCTGCCGGGATCTGGTTAAAGCAATCGCCTATAATTACCGTATTCCCTACTACACGGTTTCCCCTACTTTTTCGGTGTGCCCTGTTCACGGCTACCTTAAAGGCGAACACTTTAACTGCCCCAAATGCAGGGAAGAAAAGGAGAATGAAATCAAGGGGCGCATAGCCGCGCTCCGGAAGGAAAGGGAAGAAGTTTTGGCGGGCCGCTGAATAAAAGTAATTTAACTGCGGGGGGAAGTCGCGGACTTGCTCCGCAAGTCCGACCCCTACGGCCGGGCCTTGGTCCCGGCCTACCCCCTCTGCGGGGGCCGGCGGCCAACGGCTTTTTGCCCCCGCAGCGCCCCCGGGCCTGGCGCGTATTGAGCCGGGAGTTTGCCGTGTTTTTTAGCGGGGCCGCCCGGGAACCGGAGTTTCCGGGCGGCCCTGAAAATTATAAATTAGAGAGAGGAATGTTTTTATGAGAAGCCTTGAGGACATTGACAGAGATTTGGCCGCGGCGGGGGAGGCCCTTTCCCGCGCGGAGGGGACGCCGGCGGAAGTTTACAGCCGTATTGTCGGCTATTACCGCTCGGTGCGGAACTGGAACAAGGGCAAAAGGGAAGAATACGGCGAGCGGAAACTGTTTCGCGCGCCGGAAAATTTCCCCGCGCGGGCCGGCGCCGCAGCGGGCGGAAAAAACATACCCGCTTATACCGCCGCGCCGGAACCCGCTGTTTCCCTTTATGCCGGCGGGGAGGACCGTGATGAAAGGCTCCTCCTCTTTGTACGCCCCGCCTGCCCCGCCTGCCCCGGCGCGAAAGCCGCTGCGGGAAAACTGGGTATCCCGGTAGACCTGGTAAACGCGGACACCAAAGACGGCATGGCGGAAGCGGTTAAGCGCCAGGTCTTTTCCACCCCCACCGCGATACTCCTTGCCCGTGACGGAAGGGAGCTGGGCAGGGCCCTGGATGCCGGAAGCATCGGCAAGCTGGCCGCCGTCTAGGGCTGGCAGTAACGGTAAAATTTTTCTCAGGAAGACCACCCTGATCGATTACCCCGGCAAAGTGGCTTCCATACTGTTTTTCCCGTCCTGCAATCTCCGCTGCCCCTGGTGCCAGAACAGGGAGCTTGTCCTTGGTACAGGCGGCGTAGGAGACGGCCCTGCCGCATCAGGGGATTCTGCCGCCGGCCCGGCGGGCGACCCTGTCCTGCCGGAAGAAGCCCTGCTCCACCTTGAAAAGCGGCGCCCTGTTCTGGGCGGGGTTGTTTTAAGCGGCGGGGAGCCCACGGGCTTCGCGGGACTCCCCGCCCTTGTCAGGACAATCAGGGGCATGGGGCTGCCCGTAAAGCTGGACACCAACGGCATAAACCCCTTTGCCCTTGAAAAACTGTTTTCCCGCGCCGAAACCCGTCCCGATTACATTGCCCTGGACCTGAAGCTGCCGCCCGAGCGCTACCCCGCCCTTCTGCCGCGCGGGGGCGGCCCTGATCCCGGCGCGGCGCTGAAACGGAGCGCCCTCCTTATCCGGGAATCCGGCATTGCCCACGAGTACCGCACCCTGGCCCTGCCCGGCGGCTATCTTGAGGCGGAGGAACTGGCCGCCCTTGCCCCGCTGGCGGACAGCAGCCCCTGGTATTTCAGGAGCTTCATGCCCGGAAACTGCCTCGATCACGCGTGGAACAGCTTCCCCGCGCCCGGCGCCGAAAGAACCGCCCTCCTTGCCGGGAAAGCCCGCGCCCTGGGAAAGCAGGGGATTGCCCTGTAACGCGGCGGCGGGGAGGAATTTCACGCTTTTCTTTTATGTCTGTTTTTCAGTGCCGGGTGAGCCGCGCCAGAAAAGCCCTGGTCCTTTCCTTCCGGGGCCTGTCGATCACTTCCGCGGCCGGGCCTTCCTCGATAAAAGCGCCGCCGTCCATGAACAGGACCCGGTCGGCCACTTCGCGGGCAAAGGGAATCTCGTGCGTTACGATAACCATGGTCATCTTTTCCGCGGCCAGGTTGCGGATAACCCGGAGTATGTCCCCGGTAAGCTCCGGGTCAAGGGCGCTCGTAGGCTCGTCGAAAAAGAGTATTTCCGGGTCAAGGGCAAGCGCCCGCGCGATGGAAACCCGCTGCTGCTGCCCCCCGGAAAGCTCGCAGGGGTAAGAAGCCGCCTTTTCGGAAAGGCCCATCTTTTCAAGAAGCGCCCCTGCCCGTTCCCCCGCTTCGGCCCTGCTCCGGCGCAGCACCCGTATCTGGGCTTCGGTGATATTCCGCCTCACCGAAAAATGCGGAAAGAGATTGAAATTCTGGAACACCAATCCCACTTTAAGGCAGATTTCGCGCAGGGCGTCCCGGTGGGCGTAGACCCCGTTGCGCACCATGTCCTTTCCCGTAAGCGTGATGCTGCCCCCGTCAACAAGCTCAAGGTGGGTCACGCAGCGGAGCAGCGTGGACTTTCCCGATCCCGACGGCCCGATAACAGCCACAACCTCGCCCCGGTTTACCGTAAAGGAAATGCCTTTTAAAACTTCAAGCGGGCCAAAGGATTTCGCAAGATCCCGGACGGCAATCACTTCCATATTAATGTTCCGCCTGCTAGGTATAGTAGGAAAGCTTTTTTTCCGCCCGGGCAAAAGCCAGCGTTACCGCCCAATTCATGATAAGATAAAAAAGGCCCGCCACAAAGATCGGCATGGTGGAAAATTCCCGGGCAGCGGCGTTTTGGGCCGCGTGGAACAGTTCCGCCACCCCTATCACCTGGGCCAGGGCCGTATCCTTTACCAGGGTGATCACCTCGTTCCCGGAAGCGGGAAGTATGCGCTTGACTACCTGGGGCAGGATGATCCGGAAGAAGGTCCCGGACCGGGTAAAGCCCAGAACCTTGGCCGCCTCGTACTGCCCCCCGGGGACGGACTCAATGCCCCCCCGGTATATCTCCGCAAAATAGGCGGCGTAGTTCAGCGAGAAGGCGATAATAACCGCCGTAAACCTGTTGTAAGAAAGCACGGCCCGCACCCCGCCCCAGAATCTTTCGGAAACAACAAGCGCCGAAAGGCTGCTGTTCAGAAACACGTAGAAATACTTGGGGGCAAAGTAGATAAAGATAAGCTGCAATATAAGCGGGGTCCCCCGCATGATAAGCAGGTAGAAACCGACAGCGCCGCGGGCCAGCGGGTTCCCGGACATGCGGCCAAAGGCGACCGGCAGCGCCAGAGGGATGGAGAAAAGCAGGGTAAGGAAAAACACCCGCAGGGAAGTCCACGCCCCCTCCAGCATAAAGCCGATCATCCGCAGCATAGTACTGTTATTTCCGGTTTTACTTTCCGATAAGCGATATGTCGGCGCCGAGCCACTGGGTAGAGATTCTGGCGACCGTGCCGTCCCCTGCCATTTCCAGCAGCGTTTCCCACACCTTGTTCATCAGCGCATCCTCGCCCTTGCGGAATCCTATGCCGAACTGCTCGGCGGCCAGGGTTTCTTCCAGGATGCGGAAGTCCTTCCCCGAACGGTTGATGTTGTCGTTGGCCACCACCAGATCGATGAGAATCGCGTCCGCGCCCCCGACATCAAGATCCATCAGCGCGGTAAGGTAGTCTTTGTACTCGATCACCTCCCTTACCGAGGCCTTAAGCTCTGCCGCCTCGTCTAGGGCGTCCACCGAAGACGATCCCGCCTGGAGGCCGATGATCTTCCCTCCAAGGTCCGCCAGGGTGTTTAACGGCGAGTTCCCCTTCACCACAATTACCTGGGCGTTCCCGAGATAGGGCGGGCTATAGGTAACCACCTGTTTCCGCTCCTCGGTAATCGAAAACCCGTTCCAGATACAGTCTATCTCTTTTGTATTAAGTTCCTGTTCTTTCGCGTTCCAGTCAATAGGCTGAAGCACTAATTCTACGCCCATCCGCCTGGCAGCCTCTTTCGCCAGGTCCACATCGTAACCGACAATCTCATTGTTCTCGTTGCGGAAACCCATAGGCGGGAACGAATCGTCCAGGCCCAGGATAAGCTTCTGCCGGCCCATAATATACGAGAGCGACGCGTCCCCTCCGGCGGGGTCCGGCGTCCCGGCGTCCGACGCCCTTGCAGCGCCCGGCGTTCCCGCGGCGCCGCTTTTCCCGCAGCCAAAAAACGCGGCCGCAGCGGCAGCCGCGAGAACAGCAAAAAGAGCGATTCTCTTCATAAACTTCTCCTTTTCAAAACAGCAATAACATAATTTCCAGGCGGACACAAGCACAACGTGCGGACCGGTCCTGCACAGAGGTATACCACATTCCGGCGGGAATGTACAGTCAGCGGGCGGAAAACCCGGCAGCTCAGGGTTACAATGATCTTTCTTTTTTTCTGGGCGCATTTCCGGCGCTCCGCGCCGGAAACCGGGCTTTGCGAGGTTCCGCTTCGCTCCATTCTTTGCGCCTGGCGGCGCAAAGAACGCGAAGACCCTCCGGGTCTTACGCGCCTCTCCAATCCCTTGCGCGTTCCCTCTTAAAGGTGCCAGGCACCGTTTTTCTCGATAAAAATTTATCCAGAAATTTGGTGCCTGGCACCTTTTTCGCGCAAGGGATAGAAGCGGAACAAAAAACCGCAAGGTTTTTTGTTGGAGCGGATAGCCCGGTCCGGCGCAGCCGGATGCGCCCATATTCCGGGTCAGAGTCTTAAATTGCCGGCGGGTACTTGCCGGATTCCGCGCTTTATGGTAGTATGCCGATTATGAAAAAATTTCTGCGGGACATTCCTGTTCTTGCTGTTTTAACGGGATGGCTGGCCCTGGCTGTTGCCTTTGCGGGGGTCTTCGTCGTTGAGGAGCTTGACCATGAATGTACCGGGGAGCATTGCTGCATTTGTCTGCAGATGGAGATCGCCATAAGGCTGATTGAAGCCTTCGGGCGGATCGGTATCGGCGCCTTTGCCGCGGGTTTTGCCGCAGGGCTTGCCGGGCTTTCCAACAAAGTCCCGGCGTGTTTCCGCTTTGTTCCGGCAACGCCCGTCTCGTTAAGGATAAAATTTAACTGTTGAAACCCCCGGCCTTAACCGGGCCTGTTTCCCCGTGTTTTAAATTTTATCTTTATACAGGAGACAAACTGTGAAACGATTATTCCCGGCTATTTTTATAGCCCTGTTTTTTACCGCGGCGCTGTCCGCCGGCGGCCAGAAAGCGAGATCCGGCGCCGGAAACCCCGGCGCGGTTAATGTAGTTACTACTATTTTCCCGTCTTACGATTTTGTCCGCGTAATCGCGGGCGACAAGGCGAACCTTACCCTGCTCCTGCCGCCGGGGGCGGAAAGCCATTCATTCGAACCCACCCCGCAGGATATTATCAGGGTGCAGAACAGCGCCCTTTTTATCTATGTGGGCGGCGAATCCGACGAATGGGTCGACAGAATCCTCGATTCAATCGATACAAGTAAAATAAAGATTCTCGCGCTTATGGATGCCGTCGAGGTGGTGGAAGAAGAAATCGTCGAGGGCATGGAGGAAGAAGAGGAGGAGGAAGAAGGCGTCGCCTATGATGAGCATGTCTGGACTTCCCCGAAAAACGCCGCGCTTATTGTCCAGGCCATAACGGACGCGCTCTGCGGGATAGACGGCGCGAACGCGGGCCTTTACCGGCAGAATACGGCCGCTTATCTTGCCGCCCTGAACGAGCTTGACGGGGAATTCCAAACAGTGGTAAACAACGCAAGGCGGAAAACGCTTGTTTTCGGCGACCGTTTCCCCTTCCGTTATTTTGCCGACGCCTACGGGCTTTCCTACTTTGCCGCCTTCCTCGGTTGTTCCACCGAAACGGAATGCAGCGCGGCAACAATCGCGTTTTTAATTGACAAAGTTAAAGACGAGAAAATACCCGTTGTTTTTCATATTGAGCTTTCCAATGAAAAAATAGCGGATACTATAGCCGAGGCAACCGGCGCGAAAAAACTTTTGTTTCACGCGTGCCACAATATCACAAGGCGGGATTTTGATAACGGCCTGACCTATATGGACTTACAGAGGAACAATGTAGGGCGTTTAAGGGAAGCTTTGCAGTAGGACGGCAAAACGCGTTGCGTTTTATAGGAGACTGGCGCGGCGCTTCCGGGAAACCTTTCCGGGATTTTTGGAAGCGCCGCCCGTTTCCCGATCAGCTTTCGGAGTTATTATGTTATGCTGGTAAGGTGCCAGGACGCGGCTTTTGGTTATGACGGGCATGTTGTCGTCGGCGGACTCAATTTTTCGGTAGATGACGGCGATTATCTTTGCATAGCCGGTGAAAACGGCTCGGGAAAAAGCACTCTGGTCAAGGGTATACTGCGCCTCATTTCCCCGCTCAAGGGCAGCATAACAATAGACGAAAAAATAAAGAAAAGCGAAACAGGCTACCTGTCCCAGCAGGCCGCCGCGAAAAACGACTTTCCCGCGGGCGTGGAGGAAATTGTCCTGTCCGGAAACACGGGCGCCATGGGCCTGCGCCCGTTTTATTCCCGGGCGGAAAAACAGCGGGCGGAAGAAAATATGGAACGGCTTTCGATAACGGATTTAAGGAAACGCTGTTACCGGGAACTCTCCGGCGGGCAGCAGCGGCGTGTTCTTGTAGCGCGATCCCTGTGCGCCGCCCGCAGGCTGCTTGTCCTTGACGAGCCGGCCGCCGGGCTTGATCCCCTGATTGCGGCGGAACTGTACGAGCTGCTCAAAAAAAACAATCAGGAAACGGGAATCACCATTATCATGGTCTCCCACGACGTGCGGACGGCGGGAATGTACGCCAACAAGGTGCTGCATGTAAAAAACAGGCAGTGTTTTTTCGGCGAAACCGCCGCTTATCTGGATTCCGATCTTGGAAAGGAATTCTGCAGCAGCGGGAAGAGGGATGAAGATGCCCGGTAATATATTCATGATACTGGCGGAAATGTTTTCCTACACATTCCTGGTAAGGGCTTTTATTGTCGGCGTCCTTGTTTCCGCCTGCGCGGCAATACTCGGCGTCAGCCTGGTCCTGAAACGCTACTCCATGATCGGCGACGGCCTTTCCCATGTCGGGTTCGGCTCCCTTGCCATAGCGACCGCGCTGAACGCCGCGCCCCTGTCGGTGGCAATCCCCATCGTAGTAGCCGCCGCTTTCCTGCTTCTGCGCCTTACCGAAAAAAGCCTGATAAAAGGCGACGCCGCAATCGCCATCATCTCGACCAGTTCCCTGGCAGTCGGCGTGGTGATCATATCGCAGACAACAGGAATGAATACCGATGTATGCAATTATCTGTTCGGAAGCATCCTCGCCATGAATAAAAACGACGTTTATTTAAGCATCGCCCTGTCGGTAACGGTAATTATACTGGTTATTGTATTTTACCATAAACTATTCGCCATAACCTTTGACGAAACCTTTGCCAGGGCTACCGGGGTAAAGGCCGGCCTTTACAACATGCTTATAGCCTTTTTAACCGCGGTTACCATCGCGCTGGGTATGCGCATGATGGGGGCCATGCTTATTTCCGCGCTGATCATCTTTCCGGCCCTTACCTCAATGCGCATATTTAAAACATTCAGAAGCGTTACCATTTGCTCCGTCTGCGTTTCAATACTCTGCTTTTTTGCCGGTATCGTTATCTCGTATGAATTCGCGACGCCCACCGGCGCCAGCGTTGTTCTGATTAATATTTTCGCCTTTTTACTGTTCTGGCTTGCAAACAGCCTTAATAAAAAGAGAGGGATCCAATGAAAAAAAACCGTATCATAAACACTTTTAAGCATTCCGGCCCGGCTTTTAAAGCCTTCTTTGTTTTGTTTGCCTTTATTTTGGCGCTTTCCGCCTGCGATCGCCCAGGGCTCTCCGCAAAATACGGCGCCGCCCCGGAAAGAAAGCAGAATAGCGCCGGCACTCTGTCGGTAATTCTTCCGGCGGATATTGCGGAAACCGGGCAGAAGAACAAAACGGCGGAAAGCGGCGTTTCCGCCGCAGCGGACGGGAAGGCCGTCCTCGAAAAGCCCGTTCACCTAAAGCCCGCAAAACCCTCGGGGGACATCGTTGAAATAAAGGAAAAAATGTTTATCGCCCAGACAAACGATGTATACATCAACCCGGAAGACTATATGGGAAAGACGATAAAACTGGAAGGCCTTTTCAAGACCGAGACCGGCTACGACGAGCAGATGTCTTATTGCTTTGTGCTCCGTTACGGCCCCGGCTGCTGCGGGACCGACGGCAACGCGGGTTTTGAAGTGGCATGGGACGAAGCCGGATCTTACCCTGCGGAGGATGACTGGGTTGAGGCAATAGGCGTCCTGAAATCCTACGAGGAATACGGATACCCCTATCTTTACCTCGCGCTGTCCAGCATCCAGGTCCTGGACGAGCGGGGCGCCGAATTTGTGACGCAGTAGGCCGCCTTCCCGCAGGATCG
>JAIRZS010000243.1 GCA_031267115.1 Treponema sp. | reverse complement strand
CGGCGCGGAGGGGCAAAGACGCCGCCGGCAAGATAAGTTTCCATAGCCCGGTGAATAGCCGCGATACGCGCCTCCCTGCCGTCATCTTCCAGGTATACCTCCGGAAATACAAGGCGGAGCGCCGAAGGAGCTTCCCCGATAGCCGCCTCAACACCGGCCCAATAGCCGCGATCGCGGGTAAACTGGTCGCAGGCAATGACCGCCCACTTAGACAGATCCACGCCCCCGGCGGGGAGGAGGATCTCGGGCGCCGCGACACCCAGCGCGGCAAAGCGTTGTTCTATATCCATACGCCTATCTTACCCCGCAGCCGCGTTTAAGGATACCCGCTGCGTCCGCTGAATTTATTGGAATTTTTTACCGCAAAGTCAAAAAAGTCGAATAAGTTGAAGAAGTTTAATAAGTAAGCGGGATATGAAGCGATTCTTGCCTTGCTTCTTGTACTTCTTTTACTTCTTCGACTTTGCGGTGAACCCTTACGGTAAAATTTCCCCACCAGGGGACGCGCAAGGGATTGAAGCGGTATCCTTTTGACGCCGTGGGCGGCAAAAGATACAAGCGGAAAGCCCGGTTTCCGGCGCGGAGCGCCGGAAATGCGCCCAAATTTGCCTGCGACCCCTTTTCCGCCGGCGGGTTTAGCGGTATAATTTCCCGGTATGGCTGATCTTATCGAACCGAGGATTTTAAAGGGCTTCCGGGATTTTCTCCCGGCGGCGGAAATCGGGAGGCGTTCCCTTGTGGAGAAGATCGAGGCGTCTTTCAGGCTTTACGGCTTTGTGCCGATTGATACCCCGGCGCTGGAGTACGCGGACATCCTCCTGGGAAAGGGCGGCGGCGAGACCGAAAGGCAGATCTACCGCTTTACCGACAACGGCGGCCGGGACGTGGCTCTGCGCTTTGACCTGACCGTCCCCTTCGCCCGCTTTCTCGCCGAACACCGCGCCGATCTCGCCCTCCCCTTCAAGTGCTACCATATCGCAAAAGTCTGGCGGGGCGAGAATACCCAGCGGGGGCGGTACAGGGAATTTACCCAGTGCGACTTTGACTGCGTGGGAAGCGATTCGGCGGCAGCGGATTTTGAGATTCTCCTTATGATGAGAAATACGCTTTCCGCTATCGGGGTGAAGGACATTACCATACGTATCAACCACCGGGGGCTTTTCAACCGTTTTCTGGACAGGATAGGCTGCCGCGGTAAATCGGCGGAAATACTCCGCGCCGTGGACAAGCTGGCAAAAGCCGGCAGGGACGCCACACGTGCCGCCCTTGCCGAAACCGCGGGCGCGGAAAACGCGGCAAAGGTCCTCGCGTACACCGGGGCCGGGGGCGGTTTCGGGGAAACGCTTGCCGGCCTTACGGAAGCCGCCGGGGGCCCCTGCCCGGAATCGGAACGGCTTTCGCTGATACGCCGCTTTATGGAAGATACGGGGACAGCTTCTTCCTTCGTGCTTGACCCTTCCATCGCCAGGGGGCTGGACTACTACACCGGCGTGGTTTACGAAACTTTTATAAACGAACTGCCCGAAATAGGCTCGGTCTGTTCCGGGGGCCGCTACGACAACCTTGTAGGCCTTTACTCCAAAGAAAAACTCAGCGGCGTGGGGGCCTCCATCGGGCTTGACCGGCTTATCGCCGCCCTTGAGGCGCTGGGTAAAAGCCGGCCCAGGGGCGCCTATGCCAGGGCTGCCATCGCCTGTACGGACGAGGGGGCCTGCGGCGCGTACCAGGCCCTGGCGGAAAAATTCCGGGAAAGGGGGGCGGCCTGCGAGGTATTTACCGAGGCGAAGAAACTTACCTGGCAGTTCGCGCTGGCGGAAAAGAAGGGCGCGGAATTTGTGATTATACCCGGCGAAGCGCCGGCGGCCGGGAAACTGGCCCTGCGGGAAATCAGCGGGCGGCAGGACAGGGAGAATCTGGATTTCGAAGAAGTCCTGGATATAATAACCCAGGGCGCGCGGGAGGATACTGTCTAACCGCGTACACTAATAAAGAAGAAAAAGGAAGAATCGCAATGTTAAAGAAACTAATTACCGTTACCGCGCTTTTTGTTTTTATTCTGCCCGTATTCCTGTACGGACAGCAGCAGTCAAGGCCCGCATCCCTTGCGGAACTTGACCAGTTCCTGGTCGAATCGGCAATCCGCCTTGACCTCAGGCTGCGCGGCCTGTCCGGGGGAAGCGGCGGCCAAACGCCCCAAATCGGCGTCGGCGAATTTACCATAATGGACAACCTGGTCCCCTTAAGCGATATTTGGAGAAACGGGATACTCGACACCCTGGCCAATATACAAAACCGTACCTATACCCTGCACGATGCCGCCGTCCCTTCCGGCGAATACCTTATTTCGGGGATCATTCTGGAAGCGGGCAGCAGTATCCGTATCACTACCAGAATAACAAGGGCTTCCGATTCCTCGGTGATTGCCTCCTGGAACAGCGATCTCGCGAAGAATTCCTTTACGCTGGAGCTTCTGGAAAACCCCGGTTCCTCGCAGGTACGCCGGGACCGCTACGAAACCGACAGCATAGGGAATCCGGTGCCTGTCGAAATCAGCGGGGAGCTTGTCTCCAGAACCATACACAACAGCGACGACCGCGACTTCTTCCTTGTCAGGCCGGAGGGGGGAACCATGGTGACTGTGGAAACAACGGGCAGCAGCATAGACACCATGATGGAACTTTACAGCGAGGAAGGGGAATTGATAAGCTCCGACGATGACGGCGGCAGCGGCGAAAACGCCCGGATCGGCTTTATTGCCGAAAGCGGGAAAAGCTACACGGTTATGGTAAAGGGTTACAGTTCCGGAACCGGCGACTACGGCTTCCGCGCGTCAAGCGAGCCTATCCCCGACCGGGACCGGGAACCCAATAACAGCCGCGAACAGGCTTCCCCTATCAGCATAGGCGAATCAATACAGGCGGCCCTTCCGTCCGGGGACATTGACTGGTACAGCCTTGAAATCCCGGAGGGAGATCAGCGCCTAATCGTTTTCACGGAAGGCGACAACGACACCTGCCTGAGCCTTTACGGCAGCAGCGGCCTCCTTGCCGAGGACGACGATTCCGGGTCCGGGAGCAACGCCCGTATTTCCAAAGTCCTTCCGCGCGGAACGGTGTATATCAAGGTAAGTCTCTACAATGAAAGTTCTTCCGCCGTTGCCTATACCCTGCAAACCCGTATCCAGTCCTCCCCGGCAGGGGACCAATGGGAACCGGACGATTCGGCCCGTCAGGCAAAGGACATAGAACTCAACGTTTCCCAGACGCACAATTTCGGCGACGGCGATGATGAAGACTGGGTAAAGTTTACCGTTACGCGGCGGGGAAGTTATTCGATTATGGCCAGGGGCGCTTCCGGCCCGGAACTGGACACTGTTATCGAACTTTTCGATTCCGATCTGGATTCCATTGCCGAAGACGACGACGGCGGGGAGAGATACAGCTCCCGCCTTTCCGTGGATCTGGATCCCGGCGTGTATTACATCAAAGTAACCACCCTGGACGACAATCCCGAAGACGACTATACATTATTGGTAAGAGCGGAATGAGTTTCGTCGCAGGCGGTTAAGGAAAGGACTCCCAGCGTAAAGGCGAAAGGCAGTACCAGCGCCAGGGTCACCTGGTTCTGCTGGTAAAAACCGGGCAGCGCCCGCAGCAGAAGCGTAAGGACGCCCCCAAAGAAAACATAGGCCCAAAGGACGCCCAGAAGCCGCTCCGGGGAAAGCCGCCGCCTTCCGCGGCTCCTGTTACCGCCCCGCGCGTAAAGTATTCCGAGCGGGACCGCGGCGAGGAGCAGGGGGTTAATATAAATAATGTTAATGTTGTGGTACGTGTAGTCGTGGTTGGTAAAGAAAGTCATAAAGAAAAGCAGCGATCCCGCCGCGCCGAAAAAAAGCCCCAATAAGGACTGGAGCAGGCCCAGGCTTACCCTTGAGGCGGCGGGGTTCCGGCGCCCCAGCAGCGCGAGGAGCGCGGCAAGGACGGAGACGGCCAGCCCCAGCGCGAGTTCCCGCGGCCACTGCCTCCGGGGAACGTCCAGCACCGCCGGCCTGTTTACCGCCCGGTTCAGGGCCTCCGTTTTTGCCACAAGCTTCCGCTCAACGCCGTCCGGGCCGGTATAGGTAAAATCCTCGATCCTGTTCCCGACCTCCTGGGGGAGAAACATCTCCTCCCACACGGTCATGGGTTTGTCAATGTCCTGCCCCATCCAGAAATTAAGAATCCAATCGAAAAACGGGCTGAACCAGGTATGCCGCCTTACATGCTGGCGCAGGGTATAGCGCCCGGCGGCGTTCCCAAAAGCGGCCTTAAACTGCCCGCCGGTTGCCAGATCGATGATGTCCCGAATCCGGGTGGAGCAGTTATCCTTGAAGTGGTGGTACCAGTAGTACTTGTTTTCCGGAAGCACGTTGGTTTCCGCGAAACGCCGCACCTCGTCCCGGACCTGGGGGGGCAGGTCCAGGGTATACACCGTAATGTCCCGGTTGGTGTCCCGGTAAACCCGGTAACTCCGTTCCGCGGACGATACCCCGCAGCTATAACGGAGCCGGCCAAAGGCAAAATTGGAAAAGAAACGGTCGTTTTCAAATGAAAATATACCGTAATCGAAAAAGCGGCTTTCCCCGGTAAAGGCGTCGTCGATAACCAGGGCGATATGGCCCCACCAGAAGTAAAGCTCGTCCCCCGGCCCCATAACGGCGATCTTGACCGTAAGATAGTTGCCCCGCCCCGGCGGGGAATCCTGCGCCCAAAGACGCGGGGCCGCAAGAGAAAAAAACAGCGCGGCAGCCAGGAACAGGCAAAACGGAAAGCGGCGGAATATCATGCCCCGTATTGTGGCCCAAACAAGGGGAGTTTGGCAAGGCGTCCGCGATACTTTCAGCCTTTACTGCCTGCCGCGGCGAAAAATTGAACTAATTTTACCCGGACGCCCAAAAAAGCTTGACTCTTTCTAAAAGAGGGGTGTACAATAGTTGCGCGTTTGTTAAAAGGAACGGGGTGAGAAACCCCGGCTATCCCGTAACTGTGATGGGGTACAATTCCGCCGTGCGCCGGGCTTTTTTGTCCGGCGCGGCCACTGGCCCGGGCTTAAAGCCGGGCCGGGAAGGCGGCGGGAACGGAACAACGCGGCGTCCTACCGCGGCAGCCCCTGAGCCAGGAGACTTTGGCATACGTGTGGGGGCATGGCTTTAAAGCCCGCCGCCCCCTCATTTCAATCGATCGCGAAGTCTTCGAGGAAGGACTGTGAGAAAGTTACCCCTGTTGTACCCGCTTATTTATAGTAGATTCTGCGTATTTCCGGCGTCCGTCCTGTGTTCCGGTGGGCCTGCGGCCCCGCAGGGGCGCGGGTGTCGCATAATTCCTTGTACAGTAAAGAATTACGCCCGCGGGGCGCCCCCCCGCCG
>JAIRZS010000014.1 GCA_031267115.1 Treponema sp. | reverse complement strand
TTTTTTTTTTTTTTTTTTTTTTTAATTTTAATTTCACCCCCCCCCCCCCCCCCCCCCCATGCACCGGGGGATGTTTCTCTTAAGACACTCGCGTTACCCTAAGGTTCCGCGGCGGACCCACACGCCGCGCCGGGGAACGCCCTGTTTCCCGTTCATGTATCATTCAAACAAAATAACTCTAACCAAACCGGCACGCATTGGAGGTTCTCTATGAAAAAGATACCGGCCCTGTGTTTGTCCGCGCTGCTCTGTACGGGCATGGCCGCCGCAAAAGACAATCTGGCGGTACTGCCTTTTACGGGCGGCGCGGGCACAGAAGGCGAGACTATCGCGGAACTCTTCTCGTTCAGCAATGAGTTGAGGGAGGCGTTCGCGCTCATACCCCGCACCAGCATCACCCAGGCGGCGGACAGCGAACAGCGGTTCCAGGGTACGGGCATGACCGACCCGGACACCATAGCGGAGATCGGCAAGCAGCTCGGCGCCAGGTATATTGTCGCCGGAAATATAGCGAAGCTGGGAAACCGGAATCTCCTCATTATTTCGATCCTGAAGATAGACGACCTGCGGCAGATTGCCGGCGACATTCAAACCTACTCCAAAATCGAGGAAATCAGGGACAAGCTGCCGGCAATGGCGCGGAACATTATCGCGGCGACGCGGCTTGAGTCCTTCGGGGCCGGGAAACTGGCGGTGGTACCGGTAGCTTTTCAGGACGAGGGCGTTGACCAGGGGACGGCCAACACGCTGGCCCAGATACTTTCTATATATCTTATCAGAAGCGGAAAGTACGCGGTGTATCCGAGAACCGCGACACTGGAGCAGGTAGACGCGGAGTACAGAACCCAGGATGAGGCCGCGTCCGAGGAAAACAGGGTTGACATAGGGAAAGGGGAGAACCCCCGGCTTGTACTGTCGGTGGCGGCGCGGCAGCTTGGGAGGCTGAATATGTTCAACGCCTCGATCATCAACCTTGAATCCGGCGAGCAGACAGCGGGGGATTCGGAGGAATACTACACGCTGGACGACGGCATCATGGTAATGGAGAGGCTGGCCGGCAAATTGACCGGCGCGCGGGTAAAAAACATGTTTTTCCGCTCCGACGCCTGGGAGAACAGCCGCCTCTATGCCGGGCTACGCCTTGGGGTGTCGCCGCGTTTCTACGGGCTTTCGCAGGATATAGGCGGCGGCCGGGCGGAAACCGGCGTGTCTTTTGAAGCCGCCATGCAAATTTCGGCGTATCTTTTGAGCCTGTTTGGTGTCGAAGCCGGTTTGCAGACGGAACTATGGTTTGGCACGGATACCGTTTCCTATTCGGGCACGGACGCGGGGGGCGATTTTACCGCGTCCTTTGGGTCTTCGGTCCTGGAGATTCCCCTGCTCGCAAAATTGTCGTACCGGATATCCGGCAAATTCGTTGTTTCCCTGTTTACCGGCCCTTATTTTTCCATTCCCCTGGGAAAACTTGAATATACAAGCGGCGGCGAAACAGGTTCCTATAAAAGCAGCGTCCCTGCGGGCTGGCTTGTCGGGGCCGCGCCGGGCATGCGGCTGGGGCCCGGAACCCTGTTTGCCGACATCCGGTACGGCGGGGACTTTGGAAATACCGGCATAAGGGACGATAAGGGCGTACTGTCGGTATATTCGCGCGGCATGGTCTCGTTTACCCTTGGCTATGAATTGGGTTTTATAAGGCGGTAACGCTTCGCGTCAGGTAAGAAGGCCCCCGCGGATACCGTTTAGTGTTGAGATAAGCAATGAGCAATTGTTCATTATGGGGAGACAGCTATGAACAGACATGTCAATAATACAGCGGCAAACATAATCGCGAACACCATCGCGGTATGTTTTGTTTTAAGCGCGGTATTTGTCCTTTCGTGCGAGATGCCCACGGACGGCAATTTTGGCGGAAACATACGCGGAACCTCCGCAGCAGACGCGGCCCTGGCCGCGCCAAAGAACGTGCGGGCCGCCGAAGACGGGGAAAGCGGAACCATCACCATCACCTGGGATGAGGTTCCGGAGGCCGACGGCTACAACGTCTACCGCTCGAAAGGGGCCTCTTCGCAGGTTTCCCTGCGCGGCGGCGTCAGCAGGACTTCGTATCCCGATTCGGGGAAGTCGGTCGCCCCCGATACGCCCTACTACTACTTTGTAAGCGCCTATCAAGGGGAGGCCGAAAGCGCCATGACGCCCTCCGGGGCCATAGAACTGTCCGGCGGCGCTTCCGGCATTCTTGCCGCCCCCGATATTACCGGGGCCGGTCTCTCGGCGGGCTCGGACAACAGCATAAGGCTGGCATGGACCGCCGTCCCGGACGCGGCGGAATACCGCATATACCGCTCGTCAAACTATGATGACAAACAGTACATATTCAAACACAAAAACACGGAAGCCAATTACCTTGATACCGGCCTGATGCCCGGCGAATACACCTACCAGGTAAGCGCGGTGGGCGCGGACGGGCAGGAAGGGTACTTGTCCCGGACGAGCGACTGGGTGGAAGTAGAAGCCGGCGGGGATATGCCGGACGTACCGCCCGCGCCGCAAAACGTAAGCGCCAGGCTGGGCGAATCCCTGTCGATAATCCTCTCCTGGCAGGCCGTAACGGGGGCGACAAAATACTACGTAATGCGTTCCGAAGACGGTGAAACCTATACGGAGATAGGTTTTGCCGAGGGGGAGACAGGCTACACCAACGGCCCGAAGGACGCAAGCCCGGTAAGCCGGGGCGGCATCTACTATTACCGTGTCAAACCTTACAACGGGAACCAGGAGGGGTATCTGTCGCGGGCCTGCGGCCCGGTGGTCGTTGTTCCGGCAAAACCGGTTGTCACGGGGGTGTCGGGGGCGGCCAATAACTTTACCCTCAGTTGGACGCTGGAGGGAAGCGCCGACGGCTTCAGGCTTTACCGCTCGGCAAACAACGTCCAGTACGAGCTTTTAAAAACGGCGGCGGGGAACGAAAGGGCCTATACCGACCTAACCGCGGGTGTGGGAACATACTACTACCGGATCACCGCCTATAATTCCGGCGGGCCCGGCCCGGAATCCGATGTAAAGAAAGTGGACGTAACGGAATTTATCCCGGTAAGCGGCATTTCCGGCGTGCCGGGCGCTACGCAGCCGGGGACGCCCCTCGAATTACAGGGCGCGGTAGAGCCGCCCGGCGCGACCTACAAGGACATCGTCTGGACGGTAAAGGACGCGGGGGGGACCGGCGCGGTTATCAGCGGCGGCGCGCTGACCGCGGCGGCGGGCACGGTTACGGTTACCGCCACGATAGCCGGCGGGCTTGCCCCGGACAGCCC
>JAIRZS010000194.1 GCA_031267115.1 Treponema sp. | reverse complement strand
CCGCAGAGCCGATCAAGATCCCGGCTGTTTTCCATTGGTCAACTATAACGGTGTTGTCTGTAAAACGCCAGCTATTAGCTTCACTAAAAAACATGCTTTGGAATTTCGCAATTGTATATCTCCTCCAACAGGCTTATTATCAAAGCATGGAACTGGAATATACCTGGTTTGAAGCGGAAGACGGCTTTTTTGTGGGGTGGTTTGACGATTTTCCCGAGGATGTAACTCAGGGGAGGACGCTTGAAGAACTGGAAGAAATGCTTGCGGATATGTATGAAAGCCTGAACCTTGCAAAATACCACAAAGGAAAACTGGTCCTGGCATAAAGCGATCCGAACTGCTTCAAAAGCTCAAGCGGCAGGGGGCGGTTTTGGTCCGTCATGGAGCGAAACATGACGTATATATACAGCCGGGAACCGGCAAGGAAGCGGCCGTCCCCCGCCACGATGAGATAAACGAATACACCGCCAAAACGATACTCAAGAAGCTCTCCTAACCTGTAAAAGCACAGATGCCTGGCACTATTTTTCCAAGGAATTTAGCGCCATATCTTACCACAAATTCGAAAAAGTCAAAGAAGTACAAGAAGGAAGGAAAGAAGACCTCTTTAACTTCTTTCCCTTTTTGGCTTTGAACGCAAGCCGGGGTCAGACCCCTCCCCTTCATTCAAAACTTATTCGACTTCTTCGACTTGGCGGTGAATCCTGGAAGGGCTGCGCGGCTTAGCGGCAAATTCGGAAGTATAAGTTACAAGGGCCGGGGCCTTGCCGGTCCGGGCTGTTTTTGGTATGATATTCCCGGTAATTATTCATGGTTTGGGATAAAAAAGACATTTCCCCGGAACTTGTCAAGGACCTTTCCGCGCGTTACGGCTGCGATCTGCTTGTGGCGTCTATTTTGGCGCGGCGGGGCGTAACCGCGGGGGAGACTGTCCGTTATTTTCTTGAGGATGATCCCCGGTATCTGCGGAATCCTTTTGAATTTCCGGGAATGGAAGACGCGGTGGACCGTATCCTCTCGGCAAAGGAAGAGGGGGAGAAACTGCTGGTCTTCGGGGACCGCGACGTGGACGGGATAACCGCCACAACCCTGCTCGTGGATTTTTTTAAAAAGCTGGAGATCGATGTAAGCTGGCGTTTTCCGGTCGGGAATGAACCCTACGGGCTTTCCATCGAGGCGGTGGAGGATTTTGCCGCGGAACAGGGAACCCTGATTGTTACGGTAGACTGCGGGATTTCCTGCCTTGCCGAGATTGCGCGGGCAAATGAACTCGGGATAGACGTGATCGTAACGGATCACCACAACCAGCAGGAAACGCTGCCCGACGCGCTCGCCGTCATCAACCCCAAACTTAACGGTTCGCCCTATCCGTTCCGCGATCTGTCGGGCTGCGGAGTAGCCTACAAGCTGGCCTCGGCGCTGCGCTTTGCCCTGAAAAGCGATCTCTACGGGCATTCGGTGAGCCTGCTTAATACCCGGCCTTCCAACGACGCGTATATTATCGAAGCGGTAAAACTGCGCAATCTGGCGGTGATCGACAGGCTGGCGGAAACGGTAATTCCCGGAATGGTGGGCATTGCCGAAACGCGGCTCCCGGCATTTCTTGAGGGGCAGCAGATCTTCGCGTGGGACGCGCCGCTGCAAAAGAAAACCCTGTCCAAAATTTTCGGGAGCGGGATCGAAGTTTATATGATCGATATGGCCGGCGAGATTGGGAAGGATATTCCCCAGGCCGCCGGCAAGAGTCTCCTGCGGCTCCGCGAAATTTCCCGCATTGCCAAATATTCCGAAAAGCCCGCCGAGGAAATGGATGTTTTTGTCAATCTTTTTACCTCGTTTTTCCGGAAACGGGAAAAGCATTTTACCGGGGACGATATCGAAGATATGCAGCTCGCGGCCCTGGGGACTATGGCGGACCTGATGCCGCTCCGGGACGAAAACCGGATTATTGTGCGTATCGGCATGAAGGCCCTGCAAGAAAAACCCAGGCCGGGCCTAAGCGACCTGATCTTCAAACTCGGGCTTTCCGGGCGGCGCCTGGGGGCGGTGGACATTTCCTGGCAGTTATGCCCGGCGATCAACGCGGCGGGGCGTATGGGGCAGCCCGAAACAGCGGCAAAGCTGCTTATGGAAGAAGATCTGCGGGAGCGGGAAAAGCTGGCGGAAGAGATTGTCGGTCTCAACGAACAGCGGAAAACCAAGGGCGAGGAAACCTGGGCCATTGTGGAACCTATGGCGCAGGAGAGCCTTGACGGGTTCGGGGGAAAACTGGCGCTGGCCTGCGGGGAAAATATTATCAGAGGGGTAACCGGTATCATGGCGAACCGGCTTGTAAACCGCTTTAAGGTCCCCGCCGTCGTAGTATCTTTCTGTGACGGCACCGCGACAGGATCTTTGCGCTCGACCCGGGGTTACGATCTGGCGGCGATTTTGGACACTTGCGCCGACCTTTTTATCGACAAGGGCGGGCATAACTACGCGGCGGGTTTCAGCATGGACTATGATGAAACAGAGGGCGGCAAATCAAACTGGCGGGAATTCCTTTCGCGGCTTAAAACTATCGCGTCCAACATCGAGCTGAAGGACGGGCCGGACGGCGATACGGTTTCTATCGACGCGGAGCTTCCCCTGTCCTACCTGAAGCCCGATATTATTTTCAAGATTATCGACCGCCTTGAACCTTACGGAGAAGAAAACAAACCCCTTACCTTTTTGTCGAAGAACCTTCCGGTGGAAGACATCAGCCTTATGGGTACGGGCAAAAACCATGTAAAGCTTACCCTGGACGCCGGTGAGTGCAAATGGCCGGCGATCTACTGGCAGGCGCCGGACTGGGTGCGGGACATTAACCGCGGGGACCGTCTCGATCTGGCGTTCCAGGTGAACCGGAACTACTTCAAAGGCAACGAAATACCCCAGATGATCATTGCCGGGCTTAATCATACCGGCCGGGATTCATGAAAAAAAGCGCGTATTCCCTGTTAAAAGTATTACTGTTACTCCTCGCGCCGCCGCTGTTCTGCGCCGCCGCGCCCGCCGGCTGCGCTGCCGGGGGCCGGACAGCCGCCCCCGCTGAAGCCGCCGTCCCGGAAACCGATGCCGCGGAAACTGCGCCTGCCGTCCCGGAGACCGCCGCAGCGGAAACTGCTCCCGCCGCCGGGGATGCCGCCCCTGCCGAAGCCGTTCCCGCGCCGGAAACCGCCGCGCCGGCCCCCGCCGGGGCTTCCATGCGGGCGCTTGTGCTGAACGCCGGCCCCAGGCCGGGGGAGCCTTTCGCGGTTGCCCTGGCCCTGCCGCCGGAACCGGGGCAGGAAGCGGCGGCCCCGCCCCAGGCAATACTCCTGGACAGCGGCGGGCGGCGGTCAGCCCGGGCCTCTTTCTTCAGCACCGGCACGGACGGGGCGGGGACGGCGATCATGGCGGCGCTGCTCGCGGTCCCCTCGACCATGAGGGGCGGCAAGGCGGCGGTCAGGATCGAGGGCCTGCCGCCGCCCGGCCTTGAAGACATTCCCGTCACCATAGGGGACCGGGAGTTTATCTCCGAGACGATCGATCTGGACGATCTGAATACGGCGCTCCGTACCGAGCCGGACCCCCAAAAGACAAGCGAGGCGGAACAGTTACAGATGATTCTGAGGCAAACCGGGACGCAAATCTATACGGAAGGCCCCTTTATCCCCCCGGTAACCAGCACCCGCAGAACAAGCTTTTACGGCGACCGGCGGATATACCGTTATACGGACGGTTCGACCGGCAATTCGATCCATGCCGGTGTGGATTACGGGGTTCCGACAGGTACCAGGGTCAGCGCCTGCGCGCCGGGCAGGGTGGTTCTGGCCCGCCCCCGAATCGTGACCGGCAATTCGGTTGTCCTGGAGCATCTTCCCGGCGTCTATTCCCTCTACTACCATCTGGATTCCATCGCGGTACGCGAAGGCGATTTGGTCATGGCCGGGACAATCCTGGGAGAATCCGGGGCTACCGGCCTTGCCACAGGCCCCCATCTGCACTGGGAGATACGTGTGGCCGGGGAAAACACGGACCCCGACGCCCTGACCGCCCGGCCCCTGCTTGACAGAAATGAGATTTTTGTTAAACTATTCGAGTAGCGTTCCGGCTGTATGTGTAAGTTTCGGGGCCCGGCGGCTGACGTGCCGGGGGGGTAGCGGAAGACACGGACTGAGTACGGGGCTGGAGCGCAGGGGGGTCGGACGGCGCTCTTTTGTTCTGCCCTGCGCCTTTTGGTAACAGGCCCCCCTTAATGTATTGGTTTGATTATAGAAGATTATGAAATTTGGTAACTTTACCGGCGGGAAAGGAGGTGATTTGTTTGGCGCATATCATTATTGATGACAATGAGATACTGGAAAAAGCCATTAAGCGGTTTAAGCGGATGGTTGAAAAAGAAGGTATTATCCGGGAGTACAAGAAGCGGGAATATTACGAAAAACCCTCCACGATTCTGAACAGGAAAAAGAAAGCTATTAAACGCAAGCTCCTCAAGAAGTCCCGGAAAGGCAAGGCCGATTATTAGTCCGGCCCGGTCTTTTTTTGATGGTGTAAAGAGGCTGCCGCTATAGGCGGCCTTTTTTGTTGCGCGGCTAGTCTCGCGAAAGGCCCAGGGGCAGTTCCAGGCCTATGCTCCGTAAAAAGGCGCCGTCCCTGAGCAGTTCCCCGGCCCTGCCCTGTGCGGCGATTCTCCCGTTGTGGAGGAAAAGCGCGTCCCCCCCGATATCCAGCATCATGTCCAGGTCGTGGCCGGCGATGACGGCGGCGCAGCCCAGCCCACGGAGCAGCGCGATGATGTTCCGGCGGGCCCGGGGGTCAAGGGCGGCGGTGGGTTCGTCCAGGAGCAGGATTTCCGGTTTCAGGATCAGGGCCGAGGCAATGGCGGCCCGCTGTTTTTCGCCGCCGGAGAGCCTGTAGGGGGGCCGGTCCGCAAGGTGTTCCGCCCCCGCCGCCCTGAGCGCTTCCAGGGCCAGTTCACGCCCTTCCGCCGGGCTTACCCCCGGGCGCATCACGGCAAAGGCCGTATCCTCCCAGACCGTGGGCATGAAAAGCTGGTTGTCCGGGTCCTGGAACACCATGCCCGTCATGCGCCGCGCCCCGTTGTTTGCCGGGGAAATCTGTTTGCCGTTTATCAGGATCTCCCCGGACGAAGGTTTCATGCAGCCCGCGATAAGTTCCAGAAGGGTAGATTTCCCCGAACCGTTGGCCCCGGCGACGCAGAGCCGTCCGCCCCTTTCCAGGGAAAAGCCGATGTCCCGGAGTACCGGGGCGTCTTCGTAACGGTACGAAAGCCCCGTGACTTTTAAAATTTCCATGTTTCCCCCGATAAAAGGCTAAATTTGACCCGCGGAACTTTCAACCGCAAAGCCGAAAAAGTCGAAGAAGTTTTGCTCTCAGGTCCTTTCTTCTCGTACTTATCCGACTGCGAACCTTTGGTTCGATTTGACTTCGTGGTAAATCTTCGCGGCACAGTATAGTCATTCCCCGAATTGCAGGCCAGGTTTAGGATAAGAAGCCGGGGCCGCGCAAAAGCCCGTCCAGCGCCAGGAGGCCGGCGGAGAGGAGGATCGCGCCGCAGAGAAAGAGGATGTCCCCCGGCTTTAGGGTGAAGGTCCGGGTCAGGGGGAGATCGCCGTTGAAGCCCCGGCTTTGCAGGGCCCTGCCTATTTTTTGGGAACGGAAGAGGGCGCTTACCAGGGCGGTCCCGAAAACCGCGGCGTAGGACCGCCACCGGCCCAGAATGCCCTGCCGGGGCTGCCTGAGGCGCAGGGAAAGGGCCGCGACAAAGACCCGCTGGTACATGACAAAGATGTACCGGTAACTCAGGAGGAAAAGGGCGGCGAGTTTCGGGGGGAAGCGGAGCTTTATCAGGACATTGGCAATGCCGCCTATCCCCAGGGGGATGATCAGGGCCATATAAACCAGGGCCGCGGCGTTGATCCGCAGAGTGTAGATCAGCGCCGCATTAAAAGCGGCCCCAAGGCCGGCGCCGGGGGCGTCCGGGGCCGGGGCGGCGAACAGGCGCGTCCCCAGGGCGTTCAGGGGCACCGTGATCCAGAGAAAGAGGGCAAAGATATTTACCGGGACAAGGCGGCCCAGGACCCGCCGCGTGTCTTTCCGCAGGGCCAGGGCCGCCCCCAGGATAAGGCCGGCTAGGACGGCGGGGCGGGAGATATTGGTTGCCGCGAGTATAAGGCATACCCCCGCCCCCGCACGGCAGCGGGGATCGATCGCCTTAAAGGGATCGCTTTTAAATTCCAGCCTGTCCAAATACATGGTCCGGCAGGGCCCTCGCAAGAAAAAGTACCATAAACAAGGTAATAACGCCTTCCGCCGCGGCCAGCGGCAGGTTTGCCGCGAAGATAAGGCCCGCGGTAAGGGCCAGGTTCCCGCTGCTGAAAAACAGGGCCGCCGTTACCAGGGCCGCGCCAACCGCCACCGCGATAAACCCGGCGGCAAAGGCGGCGGGCAGGCGGAAGCGCCGGGGCAGCGCCCGGAAGACGCCGTACCCGGCAAGGGCCGCGCTCCCCATGACGGCGGTGTTTACCCCCAGGGAGAGCAGCCCCCCGAACTGGAGGAGCAGCCCCTGGAGGAACAGCGCCGTAAACAGGGCGGGGACCGCGCTCCAGCCCAGCAGCGCCCCGGCCAGGCCCAGCAGGGTAAGGTGTATGCTGGAAGGGCCCAGGGGTACGCGGACCAGGGATATGAGGAACAGCGCCCCCGAAACCAGGGCCGTTTTGGGCAGATCCTCCGCCCTTGTTTTCCGCAGGCCCGCGGCAAGGCCCGCAGCGGTCACGGCCCAGCCGGCCGCCAGGACCGGCGCGGAAAGGACCCCTTCACTGATATGCATGGCCGCCCCGCCTTTTCAGAAACCCCGCGAGTACAAAGCTATAAAACGCGAAGATGTTCAGGATAAGGCTGATCCCCAGGACAAGCCGCAGCGGCAGGGAGGCCCCGTTTCCGGCCCTGCCCGGAGTTCCGCCTGAAGTCCCGCCCGCGGCCCCGCCCTCACCGGCTGTTTCCGCCGCGGCCCCTCCGGCCACAGTGATAAATATTTCCCCCTTGTGCCCCATGCCGTCTTCGGCGGTAAGCCGCCAGCCGCCGTCTTCAAAGGGGATAAAACTGAAATAGCCGTAACGGTCGGCAATACTTTCCTGGGCCGCCGCAGCCGGGGATGACGGTGCGAAAACTTTTACCTTGGCGAACAGCATAGATTCGCCGTCCGTATACATAAACCGGACAGTACGGACATCCGGCCTGCCGGTCTCGCCGGAAACTTCCACGCCGTGCGCAAAGACAGCGGCGGGCAGGATTAAACCCAATAAACTTACAACAGCAAAAACAAACAGGTATTTCACGCTATCCGCCTTTTTACGACAGGGCGGGTTTCAAAACAAAAGTTGTAACAAAAATTTTGAAACCCGTTCGCCCTTATTTCACCGCGAAAACCAGCGTCGCCTTGAGGTTGTCCTCGTCCGCGCCCGCCTGGGACGACCGCCTCATGTCCCCGGCCTGGAAGATCCACAGTACCGGCTTCCTCATATCAATATGGTTAAGCTGGAATGTAAGCTCCCCGTTCGCGTTGGTTGTCCCGGTATGCGCCCAAACATCCATCGAGTGGTAATCATAATAATCCCAGGTCGCCTTGACTTCCCCGTTGGCCCAGGGCTGCCCCTTGTAAAGAACACGGAGCGTCATCCTTGAATTCCGCCTCATGTCCGCGGGATTGTTGAGCGGGACAATCTCAAAATCAAGCCCGAGGGGCCGGCTGAATGTCCTGTCGTTCCGGCTCGGGTTAAGGTACAGCTTCCCCCATTTGGTAAAATAGCGCGATACCTGGACTGTTTTTCCCGGATTTGCGGCCAGAGCCTGGGTCCTGTTGCCGTCGGCGTAGCTCCCGTCGGTCAGAATAGAATAAAAGCCGCCGATACTCCTGAAAACCGCGACCACCGGCGTGTCGTCAGCCAGCCGGTAGTTCCCCTCATACCAAACCCGGTCCCTGTTGGCTTCCAGCGGGATATTCGCGCCCCTCACGCCGTTTTTGTAAACGTACATTTCCACAGTTTCGGGCGCTTCAATTTCCTCGCCGACCGCGAAGTAGTGGGACGAAATACCAATAAGGGCGGCGGTATCTCCGGCCTTGTAATCTTTTGAGGTATCGCCGGGAATAATAAATGTTTCATGGGCAGGAATAAAACCGGCGAATACAAAGCTCATACCGAGCAGGCAAAACAACTTCTTCATAACAAACTCCTTGAGAATGGGCATATACCCTTGTACTGTCATTGATGTCTCGCGGAATAATCCCGCTATAGGAGTTCGTTCCTGCTTCCCGACAAGGAAGGCTCAGGCTTCACGCA
>JAIRZS010000189.1 GCA_031267115.1 Treponema sp. | reverse complement strand
ACACAAAACTATTGACAGGTTCCATGGGAATCCATTCCATCAAATCCGCCGGAAACAATAAGGGGATGTCCCGGTCTACCGTGACAAATTGTGCGCCCATGCGCTGATTCTGCCTGACTGTATTGGAAAGCGCGGGTGTAATACCCAAGAACCCGCTCACCGGTTCGCGGGGGAGCTTCAGGGCGAATTTTTTACCACCACATAAATTGCGGGGTCTGAAACCGCGCAGTATTGATAATTTCCTATCCAACGACAGATTTTTCGAAGAAAAATCTGATACCTCGCCCTTCAGGGCGAGGTAGTTCATTCAAGTTTTCCAAACAAGGCGCTCCCAGGCCGAAGCCTGAAAGCGCCCATTGGCAACCGTCCGTCAAATGACCAGCACCAGTACAAAACTACTTTGTACGTTGGCAGTTTGCACAATGGCTTCCAGAACTGCTAGTGCTCGGGTGTCCGGAAAAGCATCCTCTGTTCTTCGCAGGGCAACCTGCCGCAAATACGCCGGTTTTGTTGTTCTGCGCAACAACCACGGGTTTTGTGTAATTCATAACTTTGCCTCCTTTCATAAAGATTGCCCCCGCATACGCAGTACGCAAAAGTTTCGGCACAAGGCCGGTAACTTCCCATTTACGCCTTCACGCCTTCCAGCGCGTTTGCGATGGCGATGATCCGATCCGCGGCTTCCTGCGGATGCTCGATGTACACCTTGCAGAGATGAAACTGGTACAAGTCATCTTTGGCAAAACCAGGCCATGCGATTCCTTCGCTATACCACGCGAAGCTTTTTTGAGAAGACGGCCTCACCCCCGAACAACTCGCTCATCTTTTCGTAGAGTGCTTTCCCCTCGGCGCCGGCGGCATCTGCGGCATTAGCAGCCTGTACACACGCTTTGTCCCAGAGGTAGTTCATCTCGAACCAATATCTGCCACCCTTGATGGGAACATTGAGGTAATACCATCCCTCTTCCTCAAGGTACTCGGTATCAGCACATGCTTTTCCCACCAGCTCCGTGACGGGGCCTTTGAACGCATCCAGCGCCCGTCTATCAAAATCCATGGCGCCGCTTATCGCCAGCGCCGCCCGTACCGAGTCATCCGACTGGGTGACCAGTTTAAAAATCGCGTCTTCCATCTCCGCATCCTCCGATTTTCCGCACAGCGACTTTATCGCCGCGATGAGTTGTTTCAGGTTCTCCCGCACCGGGACAACCGCTTCCGTTGCGTTCTCCCTCGCACACGCTTCAAGCCAGGCGAGAATATCCTGCTTGAAGGAGAGCAGAACGTAGTCGTTCTTGCTGACGCCAGCCTTCGAGAAGTCTGACGGCTCGTGTCCGTCCACAGTCAGGTAGAGAACCGGAACATGAACGTCCTTGTTTTTCGTTTTGGCAAAGGCGAAGTAGTCGGCTACCTGCCGCGGTTGGTCGCCCGCCCAGATTTTTGCCTCGATAGGCACAAAAACCTTGCCGTCTTTAAGGGCGATGTCGATGCGGCGGTTTTCGTTGATGACGTACTCCGCCGTTACCTTCGTGTGTTCAATGTCAAGCGGGAGTTTCTCCGGCAATTTGGGGGCTATGGTCTCCCAGAACAGCCTGAGGTAACGGCTGCCCTGGCAATGTTTGCCCTGCGGATTCAGCAGGTCCGCCAGCACCCGGCACATGATTACCTCTTTGTGAGCGATGTCGGCGACCTTGAAGATGTTGTACTTCTCTCCGGTTTTTTGCCACTTTGCCTCGTACTCTTTGATAATGCCCGAAACATCAGCCAATAACTGACCGGCGGTTTTTTCCGGCGATTGATGTATATCATCACCGTTTTGACCAGGCTCCTTAAACTCAATCATCTCATTCCTCCTGTTGATATTCGGATATAGCCGGTTTTTCCGATTGTTTCGGCATCAATGCGTAGTATTGACCAATTGAACTATAACAGATATTTTCTTGAGTGGACTGCGATTATACATATCCCCACTTCCAAGGACACCGCCTGAACGGATAAAGGTTCCGCTCCCAGTGATAATTTCATCAACAAACACAGAAGAACTTAGCGGCCATAGACTCATGTCCCATTCTTCCTGTTTCCCGGCTGCTTCCAAGCCGGTTAGAATAGTGTTAATAGTTTTGAATGCATCTGATAACGGCCTTACTTTCAGATTGAACGACAGAGCCACTGTCTCCCTCGCGTAATCAACCTCGCCCTGGATCAGTGTGGGATCATATACGATTTCCCAGGGAATATGTTTGCTAAAATAGTCTTCCGCTTCAGTAAGTATTTTTTGCCATTCCTTTCTGCGCTGGATGTCATTCCGCACATCCGCGCCGATGTTGCCGCTGGAAATAGCGGAACTCGTCACACTGGCGCGGTTTGCCGCTTCAAGGAGCGCCGGTTCAAAAGACTCTGCTTGGTAGTAATAGGACAGTGCTTCTACCACGGCGCCGCTTTTCTGGGCGGTAATGCTCTGGGCCAGGGATGTCTGAGCGTTCACATGGTTTGCCGCCGCAGCTCCGGCAAGTTCTGCCTTTGCGCGTTCGGTAAGTTCTACACCCATCTTTTGGAGCAAGTCCGACGAAGCCCGCCTGATACCCGTAAGGTTATCCAGTTCCGCGAAGGCGCAGGTTCCCGAATACGAAGCCGCCGTCATCTTGCCGGTATATATACAAGTACTTAATCGCGGAACAAATGGGGGAGGTAAAAACGGTAATGCCTTTAACGGTAATACTGCTAAAGGCGCTGCCGTTGCCAAAAACAGCGGGCCGGTAATTTTCATATACTTCTTCCTCATATAACGCAACACAAGCCATAAGATATGTCATATCACAGGAGAAAAGCAAAAAAGCCCAGGCTGCCTTCCCGCGCCCGGCAAAGCGGGCCTGAGCCGCCCTTATGCGGCGCGGAAGCGCCGGGCAGGGCATAAATCCGGAAGGATAACCGGCAAAAACGATACACTATGGAACCCGCCCCGGAACCTTCTGGCCGGAAGGCTCCGCCTTTCCGGGCGGCTTTTGAGCGGATACTATGCAGGATATTATTATCTTTGACAAATTTCAAGAATATCCCGCAAAAAACCGAAAAAAAAGAGCGGAAAGGCGGCGGATACTAATTTTCTGGATAGATTTTTACTGGGGAAAGGGCAGTTGGAGGGGGTTTGGACCCCCTCCGCTCGAAAAAAACTATCATTTTTTTCGAGCTACCCCCACCTGGCATTTTTTGGCAAGCGATAGACTGAATAGTTACGAACTTTTTTAACTTATTCGGCTTCGTGGTAAAAAACAGCGAAAAATTTACTATATACCCACCTGCGCACGGGATTGGAGGGGCGCGGAGCGTTCTTTGCGCCGCCAGGCGTAAAGAATGGAGCGGAGCGGAACCCCGAAAAGCCCGGTCCTGCCGCGAAGAACCGGAGGTTCGGAGCGGCGGGATGCGCCCTGTCGCTGTTTCTGACTTTTTTATGGACCCCTTGAAAAATATGGCAAAAACACTAGAATAGGGGTGTGTATTTTGAATATGGGCGGCGGGATACGGCCCTGTCCTGATTTTGAGGCATGGAAGGTCGAGGATTGGTAGTGGAAGATCAGCGGGAACTAATAATTCTGGTGGATGATGATCCCGCGACCCTGAGGGCGGGAAAGAATATACTCGGCGGGAAATACGATGTCTTTACAGCCCCCTCGGCGAAGAGGATGTTCGGTTTTCTTGAGAAAACAAAGCCCGCCATGATCCTCCTCGATATTGAAATGCCCGGGATGAACGGTTACGAAACCATCAAGCTCCTCAAGGAGAATCCTGAAACCCGGGATATTCCGGTGGTGTTTTTAACGGCCAAAACCGAGGTGGAAGAGGAACTCAAGGGCTTTGACCTTGGGGCCATCGACTATATCACCAAGCCCGTAATACCGCCGCTGCTCCTGAAACGCATTGAAGTCCATCTGCTGGTAGAAGCCCAGAAAAAGACCCTCCGTCAGCAGCATGATGAGCTGAGATCGGTAATATCTCTGGGCGCGGAATTCAACCACATTCAGGACCTGGACATACTCCTGGAGCGTATTCTTTACGAGGCCCGCCGGGTGGTCAGCGCCGACGCGGGATCTATCTACGTGCGCGAGCTTGCGGAAGAAGACGGGGAACTGGTTGAAAAACTGTCGATTAAGTATTCGCAAAACGATACCCTGCAAAATGCCCTGCAGCCGGGGAAAAAACTTATCTACTCCGTTTTCAAGCTCCCTATTAACGATAAAACCGTTTCCGGTTATTGCGCCATGACAAAACAGATGGTTAATATCCCGGATGTGTACCACCTTCCCCGGGATATACCGTTTTCCTACAGCACCAGCTATGATACGCTTTCCGGGTATAAAACAGTTTCTGTTTTATGCGTTCCCCTGGTAACGTCGGACGGGCGGCTGCTCGGGGTTATCCAGATGATCAACGCCAAAAACAAGAACGGCTCGGTGGTCCCCTTCGGCGCGGATGACGAATTATTGATTTCCCACTTCGCGGCAAACGCTATCTTCGTGCTACAGCAAACTTATATTATGAACGCGCTTATTCTGCGGACAATCAAAATGGCCGAACTCCGGGACCCGAAGGAGACCGGCACCCATGTCAACCGGGTGGCCGGTTATGCGCTGGAAATCTACAACGGCTGGGCGCGGCGCAAGGGCATCAGCGAGGAAGATCAGAACAAGTTCCGCGACTCGCTTAAGATCGGCGCCATGCTCCACGATGTGGGGAAGGTTGCCATATCGGACATGATCCTCAAAAAACCCAGCCGCTTTACCATGGAAGAGTACCTTGTCATGCAGTACCACACGCTCTACGGCTCGCAGCTTTTCAACGATCCCCTGTCCCCGCTGGATGCCATCGCCCGGGATATTTCCCTTACCCACCATGAAAACTGGGACGGCACGGGTTACCCCGGCTGGGTTGACCCCGATACCATGGAACCCATCAAGACCGGCGCGGAGGGCAAGCCGCTGGGCAAAAAGGGCGAGGAGATTCCCCTTACCGGGCGTATCGTCGCCCTTGCCGATGTTTACGACGCGCTCTGTTCCCGCCGGGTTTACAAGGAGCCCTGGAAAGAAGAAGACGTGCTTGAGGAAATGCGGAAGATGCGGGGCACCAAGTTTGATCCCGAACTGACCGACGTGTTTTTCGAAGTGCTGTCGAACATTAAAATGATACGTGATTTGTACCCCGAGGCGGACTAACGCAATTACTGCCGGTGTTTAGGTCTAATGCGAAGATTGGCGATTTTCAGGCTATGCATCATATTCCTGGGTTTCTTTTCCCTGGCCATGCTCTTTCCGCTTATAATAGCGTTTGTATTCGGCGAATACAGGATGGCTTTCATCTTCGGCGTTACCATCGGCGTAACCCTGGCCGCAGCCGCGCCGGTTTTTATGCTGGGCAAAAAACCGGCCTTTAGTTTTAACTTGAAGGAAGGCATCCTGCTCGTCTGCCTTGCCTGGTTCTCGGCCTGCTTCCTCGGCGCGGTCCCCTATTATATATCCGGTTATTTCCCCGGTTTTTCCGATGCCCTGTTTGAGTGCGTTTCCGGCCTTACCACAACCGGCATCACGGTTATTCCGGATGTAGAGGCGCTTCCCTATTCGCTGCATTTCTGGCGGGGCATGACTCTCTGGCTGGGAGGCATGGGCGTCGTTGTCTTAAGCGCGGCGCTGGTTCCCCTGCTCGGGGTCGGGGGCTTTCAGCCGCGAAAGGCGGAAGCAGCCGGCTCGGTAAAGGAAAAATTCACCCCCAGGATAACCGGCGCGGCAAAAATACTGTGTTTTATTTACTGCGCCCTGACCGCGCTTCTGTTCCTGCTGCTTTTCGCCGGGGGAATGGGCTGGTTCGACGCGCTTTTCCACGCGTTCTCCGCTATGGCTACCGGAGGTTTCAGTACGCGGAACAGCGGTATCGCCGCCTTTAATTCGCCGTACCTTGAATGGGTCTGCGTTGTATTCATGCTGATCGCGGGTTTTAACTTTACGCTGATATACCGCCTTGCGCAGGGGAAGTTCCGCGATATTATAAACAACGACGAGGCAAAAGCCTATTTCGCGATCATCCTGGTTTCGGCCCTTGTCATAGGCGTTTCGATACTGCCCCGGGCCGGGTCGTTGGAAAAGGCGCTGCGCCGGGCTTTTTTCGGCGCCGTGTCGGTTATGACCACGACCGGCCTTGCGGCGGAAGATCATAATCTGTGGCCGCCCCTGGCGCAGGCAGTTGTTTTTATACTTATGTTTGCCGGCGGCTGCTCGGGTTCCGCTTCCGGGGGAATCAAGGTAATACGGCATGTCGTGCTGTTTAAACAGGCAAAGAACGAAATCGGGCGCCTTCTGCACCCGTCCGGGGTATTTTCGCTCCAGCTTGACCAGGAACCCGGCGAAAAGCACCTGGTGTACAATGTAGCGGCGTTTATCTTTCTCTATTTTTTACTGCTCTGCCTGGGAACCCTGCTGATAGGATCTTCCACGGGGGCCGGCCTTTTTGATTCGATAAACGTTTCCGTAGCCGCCCTGGGAAATATAGGGCTTGGGCTTGGCAGCCTGAAACCGGGCGGCATATTTTGCGAGGCTCCGGGCTATGTTAAATGGGGTTTTTCGTTTTTGATGATCGCCGGCCGCCTTGAACTCTTTACCGTATTGCTGTTATTCATGCCGGGGTTCTGGCGTAAGTAGCGGGCAAAACCCTGCGGGTTTTACCGGGCGGGCGGGGGCCAGTCCAATACAAGCGCGCCGCTTTTACTGTCGCGCCTTTCATGGGCGGGCGGCTCGCTGTAGAGAAGGGCCCCCGAAGGGGCGGCGTCCATCCCGGCTTCGGTTCCGGCAAGCAGGACCGCGCCCAATTGGGAACAGCCGTAACGCCCGGACCTTGCGGCGGCCGGGCGCGGGGCGGGGACGCTTTTTCCCGCGATGCCCGTGATGCCTGTAATGGGAAATTTATCTGACAGTACCCGCACGGCGGTTTTGGATTCTCCGGGCGCGCCGGCTTTTCCCGCGCCTGCGAGTGCGCCGGGTTTTCCCGCCGCAGCGGTGCCTCGGGCGGCCCCCCCGGCAAGCAGAAAACTCAAGACCGCCCTTTCCTTGGGAATGCCTGAGGCGGCGGACAGATCCCGCAGTTTTTTCGGCGCGTCCTCCGTGTCAAAGGCAAAGTGGCACCACTTCCGCTTTTCCTCGGCCCGGCCGCCCCTTCCCCCCGGAAAGGGGCAGGGGCCGTTGTGCGTACAGGGCGAGACGGCGGGCCGGCCGAGCGCGGCAAGGGCGTCCCGCAGAAAGGCGATAAATTCGCCGGAACGGGGAACGCCGGGTTCCGCCACCAGGATGGAAGCGCCGTCCGCCGCCATTTCCGAAAGGCGGTGGGCCTCCTGTCCGGCAAAGCGGGCCAGGGCGCGGCTGTCCGTATGGGGTATGTCTCCAAAGGATTCGTTATACACATTTACCGCGCAAACCAGGGCGGGTTTGGCGTCCGGCGGGGGCAAGCCTTCCCGTTCGCCGCGCCGCCCCCGGCGCAGTATGTCGCCCTTGATTGTTTTTATTGTCCAGGCTGTTTCAGAAAAAACACCGCTTCCCGCGCCGCCCTTCCCGCCGCCCCGGATCTTTTCTCCCCCGCCCGGAGAAGCCGCCAGCGCGGCAAAGAGTTTTTTCCCGGCATCCATTGCCGCCCCGGTCCGGTCCACACAGCGGAAAACCAGCTTAAGGGGCCGCAGTTCGGGCCGGGCAATCCAGAGCGCGATGGGCAGGGTAAGGGGGCCGGAGCCGAGGTCGGCAACAGTGTCGCCGTCCGAGAGGGCGAGGGGCAGGGAAGGGAGCAGCCGTACAAGCCGGTACACGTTCCAGGGGAGGAAGCAGCGGAGGTACGCGGTCAGCATGGCGCTTTTGCCGAGGTAGGAAACGCCGCGTTCGCCCCTGGCCGATGTAAGAAGCCGGGAAAGTTCCGCTACGTCCCGGTTCAGGCGGCCGCGGAACCGGGCGGGCACGGGAAACACGGAACCGGCAAGCTCGAAAAGTTTTTCCATAAGGCCGCATGCTTCCGCGCCGGGCGGCGGGAAGAGAAAACCCCCCAGGCCCGCCGCGTCCCCGCCGCGCGCATCCGGGCAATCCGCGCCGGAAGGCTGCCGCCCGCCGCAGCGCGGCGTAAAATTATTTGCGTTTTTTCGCGGCATCGTCTTTCCGGGAAGATCGCAGTTCTATTTCCACCGGGATCAGGGAGAATCCCAGATCCTTGCGGACACGGTTACGCAGATAGGCAAGATACGAGGGGGCGACCGCGTGAAGGCGCGACACGAAAAATACAAATTTTACCGGGTTGTCTGAAACCTGGACGGCGTACCGTACCTTAAAGCGGGTCTGCGGGCCGGACGGAGGCGGGGATTCCTCAAGCCATTGTTCCAGGGCCTGGTTCAGGCGGGCGGTTTCCACGCGGGTACAGAGCTGGGCGTACATCCGTATCGCCGTGTTGAGCAGTTCTTCCACCCCAAAGCCGGTTTCGCCGCTCAGGGCGACAATAGGGGCAAATTCCATCTGGCCGAAGAAGAAGCGTATCCTGTCCTGCACCGCGTTAAAAGTGTTTTTTATCTGGGGCATAAGGTCCCACTTGTTCAGAACAAGGACAATCCCCCGCCCCCGGTCGTGGGCCAGGGCCGCAATCTTCTTGTCCTGGTCCGAAAGCCCCTCTTCGGCGTCGATCAGCAGAAATACCAGGTCCGCGTCCTCTATGGATTTTATCGCCCGGTTTACCGAGTAGTATTCTACATTATCGCTTATCTTTGTCCTGCGCCGTATCCCCGCCGTGTCGAGAAGGCGGAATTTCTTCCCCCGGTAGTCAAACGATCCTTCTACCACATCGCGGGTAGTGCCGGGTTTGGCGCTCACAATGGAATCAGCGGTGCCGGTAAGCCGGTTCGACAGGGTAGACTTGCCGGTATTCGGCTTCCCCAGAATCGCCACGCGGATAATCCGATCCGTACCGTCACCGTCCCCCCCGCTTTCCCCGGCGTCCGCCGGAAAAAGATCGAGCCGCCCCGCAATAGCCGCCTCAAGTTCCGCTACATTGTCGCCGTGTTCCGCGGAGATCATGTGGACCCTGTCAAAACCCAGGGAAAGCAGGTTCCAGGCCTCGCTCTCCCGGCGGCCGCCCTCGGTTTTGTTTACCGCCGTCAGGAGCCGGTCCCGGTACGGGCGCAGGAAGGCGATAAATTCCTCGTCTTCCGGGGTAAGCTCGCCCGCCTCAAGAACAAGCACGACAAGGTCCGCCTGCCTTATTGTTTCCCTGGTACGCTCCAATACCAGATCGTCCAGCTCGTCATCGATACTTTCGGCAATGCTTTCAGCGCCGCCGTCCTTCCTGCGGTCCAGCTTGAAACCGCCGGTATCCACAAGCCGCACCGGCTTCCCGGCAATAAAGGCGCGGGCGCTTACCGGATCGCGCGTTACCCCCGGCGTAGGATCAGTGATGGAGCGGCGCTGCCTCAGGAGCCGGTTAAAGAGCGTCGATTTCCCCACATTGGGGCGGCCCACCAGCGCCACCAAAGGCAGATTACGGTTATTTTCCACTGTAGTTGTCATGCTTTTACCTTAAATTAACAGTATGTGTTTGGGTTTAGGGGAGCGATTTCGCGGTCCAGGATTCCACCAAATCGACAATTTCCTGCCTGGTCTCGCAGATCAGGGCCTTTTTCACCAGTTCCCGGCAGGAAGAAATCTCCGTCTCCCGGATGATCCGCTTTATCCGGGGGATACTGGCGGCCGTCATGCTGAATTCGTCAAGGCCCAGCCCCAGCAGTAACGCCGTCGCGTTTACGTCCCCGGCAAGCTCCCCGCACATTGCCGCCTTTATCTTCTGCTTGTGGGCCGCGTCGATGATCATCTTGAGAAAGCGCAGCACCGCCGGATGGGCGGGGTGGGCCAGATGTCCTACCCGCTCGTTCCCCCGGTCCACCGCCATAGTGTACTGGATCAGATCGTTGGTGCCGATGGAAAAAAAGTCGGACCGCTTTGCCAGAATATCCGCAGTCATAGCCGCGGAGGGAATCTCGATCATGGTCCCGACCTCGATATCCTCGTCAAAGGGGGCCTTGCGCTTCCGGCATTCCGCCTTGGCCTCGTCGAGGAGCGCCAGCGCCTGTTCCAGTTCCTCCACGCCCGAAACCATAGGAAACATGATCCGTACTTTCCCAATGGCGCTCGCGCGGAGTATGGCCCGGAGCTGGGTTTTGAAAAGATGGGGCAGGGCAAAACAGAACCGTATCGCCCGCCAGCCGAGCAGCGGGTTTTTCTCGCCTTCGTGGAATTCCGGGTTCACCTTGTCGCCGCCCACATCAATAGTGCGTATCGTAACAGGCAGCCCCCCCATCACCCGGATCACCTGCCCGTAGGCAAGGTACTGTATCTCCTCCTCGGCCGGCTGCCCGGGCGTCAGGAACAAAAATTCCGACCGGTAAAGGCCGATCCCCTCGGCGCCGTAACCCAGGACCCGTTCCGCCTCTTCGGGAAACTCGATATTCGCCTTCAGCGTAACCCGGTGGCCGTCCAGGGTTTCCGCGGGAAGATCCCGGCTCGACAGTAATTCCCGCGACTTCTGTTGGTATTTTTCTATAACCTTCTTGTATTTGGCAATTTCCTTCTCTCCGGGATCGACCACCACTTCCCCGGCCAGCCCGTCAACAACAAGCTCGTCCCCGCTCTGGATCTCCCGGCTCGCGCCGGAAAGCCCCAGCACCGCAGGAATGCCGAAAGCCTGCGCAATAATCGCCGTATGCGAAGTGCGGCTTCCCATGTCCATAACAATCGCCTTTACCCGCTCCCGCCGCATGGAAAGCACATCCGAAGGCAAAAGATCGTGAACCACGAGAATCACATCCTCGGCCAGATCCGACAGAGTCGCCTTCTTAATCTTGAGCAGGAAGCGCAGCAGCTGCCGGGACACATCGGAAACATCCGCAGCCCGCTCCCGGAGATACGCGTCGCTCGAAGCGTTCAGCTTCTGTATCATCTCGTGGGAATAGTCCCACACAATCCAGTCAATATTTTCCAGGCGCGACTCAAGCCGGGATTTAACCTTGTCCCGAAAGTCCGCGTCCTCCAGCATCATCAGATGGGCCTCGACAATATCCGCCTGCTCTTTGGACATCTCCCGCCTGGCCCGGTTCAGAGTCGCCCGGGTCTCCCTGACCGCCTCGTCAAACGCGTCCAGAGCCCGCTTCCATTCGGACTTAACCTCGTCCTTCAGAATCGTATGGCGGGGAATCTCGGAGAAGGCGTTTTCCAGATACACAAGGGCCTTTCCAATCACGATCCCGGGAGACCCCGAAATACCGGCAAGCTTT
>JAIRZS010000145.1 GCA_031267115.1 Treponema sp. | reverse complement strand
ATTTACCCGCCGATGATCTTCCTGTGCCTCGGCGCCATGACCGATTTCGGACCGCTTATCGGCAATCCCAAGACCGCGTTGATCGGGCTGGGCGGCCAGCTTGGTATTTTTATCGCCCTCTTCGGCTCCCTGGCCATAGGCAGATATCTGGCGCCCCTTATCCCCGGACTTTCGGCCTTTGATATCAAGGACGCGATTGCAATCGGTATAATAGGAAGTTCCGACGGGCCTACCTCCATCTTCACGGCCCAGCATCTGGCGCCGGAGCTGCTGCCGACCATCGCCATCGCCGCCTACTCGTACATGGCGTTGATCCCGATTATCCAGCCGCCTATCATGCGGGCCCTTACCACCGCCAAAGAACGGGTCATCGTGATGCCCGAACCGAAGCAGGTAACCCAGGCGCAAAAAATTATGTTCCCCATAGGGGTAACTTTTCTAACGCTGGTGCTGGTTCCGGCCGCCTCTTCCCTTATCGCGATGCTGATGCTGGGAAACCTGATCAAAGAAAGCGGCGTAACGGATCGCATATTCCATTCCCTGCAAGGGGACGTGCTGAACCTGCTGACCATGCTTATCGGTCTTTCCATAGGCGCGACCGCCACGGCAGACCGGGTTTTAACCCCCAACACCATCTGTATTATCATATTGGGACTCATCGCCTTCGGATTCGGCACGGTCGGAGGGGTTCTTATCGCCAAGCTCTTGTGCAAACTAACCGGCGGGAAAATAAACCCCCTCATAGGCAACGCCGGCGTCTCCGCCATGCCCATGGCCGCCCGGGTCTCCCAAAAGGTAGCCCAGGAATACAACCCCTCCAACTTTGTTTTGATGCACGCCATGGGGCCGATTGTGTCCAGCACCCTCGGCTCGGCCATACTGGCGGGTGTTTTAATAGGAATCTTCGGCTGATCGAAGGCCCATGCCCAGGGGTAAGCTCCCGGGCGTCTTTATCCGCACGGGGTTTGCGCTCCCCAAGAGCCCGTCCGCCAGGCGTAAACAGTCCTGTTATACACAAGTTTTGCTGAAATCCGGTTAAAAAAACAAAGCCCGTCCATTGACAGCTTACAAAAAGTGTTTATAAATTTGTAACATAGCTATTATCCTACAGGAGATACCTATGACCATAAGAAAAGCGTCATGGCTCATAAACGCCTTTACCATCTGTTTTATTCTTTTGGCCGGAGCGGCTTTGGTATACCTGGCCCGGAAAATCACCGAAACCGATAACGCGGCCGCCGACCGCTACTACAGCATGCTGCTGGTAGACGAACTCCGCGGCAGCTCGGAGGAACTTACCCGGCAGGTACGGCTCTACGCCGCGGGCCGCTCGGAGGCGGAGGCCGCCTACAACCTGGTGCTGGCGGTCCGCGGCGGGCAGGAACCCCGGCCCGCGAATTCCCAGGTCGCCCCCGGCGAAAAACGGGTCCTGCTGGACCTGTTAAAAATATACGGCATCACCCCGGAAGAATTCAGCCTGGTTGAAAGGGCTAACGCCCTTTCGGACAGCCTGGTAGACCTTGAGGTAGAGGCCATGAACGCGGCCAAGGGCGTCTTCAAGGACCCTCAGGGGAACTACACGGTCCGCGGCGGGCCGGACCGGGAACGGGCCCTGAACCTGGTGTTTAGCGGCGATTATATTGCGGAAGTAGAAAAAATAATGGCCCCCATGGATGAATTTCAGGCCAGGGTAACCGAGCGGACCGACAGAACGCTGAAAGAGGCGTCGGCGGCCCAAAGCGGCGCCGAATGGGTGTCCGCCGCCGCCCTCGCGCTGGTTTTTCTGACCGCGGTGTTCAATCTTCTGTTCAATCAAACCGCCGTTATAGGCCCCCTTTTAAACATTACGGCGGCCCTAAAAACCGTTGCCGTTGACGGTAAGACCTATTTGGACAAACGGATTGATTCCAAGAGCAAAAACGAAATTGGAGAATTGGCCGGATTTTTTAACAAAACCCTTGAAACCATCGGGGGTCTTATTATAATCATAAAAACCAAGACCGCTTCGCTTACGGATACCGGAATAGAGCTGGCCTCCAATATGACCGAAACCGCGGCGGCGGTAAATCAAATATCATCAAATATTGAAAGCATGAGGGGCCTCGCGGCGAAACAGCAAAGCGGCGTGGATGAAGCGGACGCTGCGGTGGGGCGCATCAACGCTAATATAGCGAGCCTCGACAAGGCGATAGAAGAACAGACCGGAAGCGTGGACAGGTCGTCTTCCGCCGTAGAGGAAATGACGGCTAACATTCATTCGGTAACGCAGACATTGATTGAAAACGGCAAAAACGTAAAAGTTTTGGCGGATGCGTCGGAGAACGGCAGGGCGGGCCTCCAGACTGTTGTCCAGGACATACAGGAAATCGCCAAAGAATCGGAAGGGCTTTTGGAGATAAACGCGGTGATGGAGAACATCGCCAGCCAGACAAACCTGTTGTCGATGAACGCGGCGATTGAGGCCGCCCACGCGGGGGAGGCGGGGAAGGGTTTCGCGGTGGTGGCCGATGAGATTCGCAAACTTGCCGAATCTTCCGGGGAACAGTCAAAAACCACCACGACCATGCTGAAAAAGATAAAAGCGTCCATAGACAACATCACAAAATCCTCCGATGAGGTGCTTGCCCGGTTTGAGGCGATAAATACCGGGGTAACTACGGTGTCCGAACACGAGCAAAACATCCGCGCCGCCATGGAAGAACAGGAGGCGGGGGGCAAACAGATACTTGAATCTATTGGACGGCTTAATGATATTACCGGCGCGGTAAAAAAGGGGGCCGAGGATATGACCGCGGCGGGCGGGGCGCTGCTCAACGAAACCAACGATCTTATGAAAATAAGCAGAGAGACGGCGAACGGCATGAACGAAATGGTAGGCGGGGTAAGCCAAATAAATACCGCGGTAAACGGGATAAACAACATGAGTACGGAAAATAAAATGAACATCGACGCCCTGACGCGGCAAATGGAGAATTTTGTCACCGGGACATAGGCTGTTAACATAGGCGTTGCCGCGCGTCTGTCCCGCGGTGTATAGTATTACTGCGGACAGGGGGAATAGTGAAGGAACCGGGACGGATATACCTGAACTACGCCGCCACATCGGCGGTTAAGGCGGAGCGGGTAATCAACGGGCTTACAGCCTATTTGGCGGAGAACCGGCATATCAGCGGGGGGCGGAATATCGGGGGCCTTGACGACGGGGCCCTGATACACCGGGCCCGTCGGACCCTGGCGGAATTTTTCGCCGCCCCCTCGACCGCTTCGGTGGTGTTTACCTCCGGCGTCACCCTGTCCCTTAACATGATCCTGGGGGGCTTATTAAAGCCGGGGGATCACGTCCTGGCGACCCATGTGGAGCATAACGCCGCGGCCCGGCCCCTGCGGCGTCTACAGCAGACGGGCCGCGTCCAGGTGGATTTTCTGCCCAACGCCCCGGACGGCTGCCTGGACCCGGCGCTGATTAAACCATACCTCCGCCCCAATACCCGGCTCCTGGTGATGACCGGGGCCTCCAATGTGCTGGGGACCCTCCAGCCCTGGGAGGCGTGTTTCGCGGAGGCCAAGAACTACGGCCTTTTTACGCTGCTCGACGCGGCCCAGACCGCCGGCTGCGTCCCCCTGGCCTTTAACGAACATACCGACGCCCTGGCCTTTACGGGCCACAAGGGCCTGGGGGGCCTGGCGGGGACGGGGGGCTTTATCCTGTCCAAGGCCGCCGCCGATCTGGTGGAACCCTGGCTCTGCGGGGGAACCGGCAGCGCCTCCGATTCCCTGGATCAGCCCGGCTTCCTCCCGGACAAATTTGAAAGCGGCACGGCGAACGTCCTGGGCATCCTAAGCCTTGCCCTGGGGGTGGAGGAGATTCAGGAGCGGGGCATCGAAAAAATCCGGGAGCGGGAACAGGAGCTGACCCGCCGCTTCCTGGACGGGGCCCGGAGCATACCGGGGCTTTTGATATACGGTACGGGGGACGCGGAACAATCGGCCCCCTTAGTTTCGATAAACGCCCCCCGGGATTCCCCCTGGTTCGACAACGCCCTTTTGGCCCAAAAACTCTACGATGATTACGGCATTATCACCCGCTGCGGCCTCCACTGTTCCCCCCTGGCCCACCAGTGCGCCGGCACCTTCCCCCACGGCGCCCTGCGTTTCAGTTTCGGCTATAAAACCACCGCGGAGGAAATTGACACGGCCCTAAAGGCGCTGGAGCTCTGCCGCGCCGGAGCTTAACGCGGAATTGCCGGTGTGAAAATGGGGAACCAAAACGCTGCTCGTTTTGGATTTCGGAGCTTGGGGCGAAGCCCCAAACTCCACCCAAGGACGCCCAGGAGTTTGCGCGCAGCGCAAACTCCCCAGGCCGAAGGGCTGTGCCGTTCGGCCCGCGCAAGGGGAACCAAACCGCTATGCGTTTTGGTTTTCGGAGTTTGGGGCTTGCCCCAAACTCCCCCCCAGGACGCCCAGGAGTTTGCGCTGCGCGCAAACTGATATGATGTGCCCTTTGTCAATAACTTTCAAACAAAACTCTTAAA